>JADLHE010000529.1 GCA_020848965.1 Saprospiraceae bacterium | reverse complement strand
CTGTGCCGAAGCAAGCTGCGGCAAACCGAAAAGGCATAGATAAATGAATAGGTGTCTGTGTCTCAATGCTTCAAATGGCTTAGCGGGCGAAGATGGGAATTATTTGAGTTTCTGACAAAATGTGATTTCCTCACGACTATCGTTCTGCCGCCTCACGGTTTCCAATTTTAAACTTATCTTTGCAGAAATTTGGAAAACCACTTCAATGGGTAGCTGCTTCCGATGCACATTCTTTGATTTTCCACAAACCTTTCAATTTATATATGGCAAAATCAAAAGAAACCTTCGGCAAAAAAGAAATCGAAAAAAAGAAACAGAAAAAACGCAAAGACAAAGCTGAACGCAAGGAAATGCGCAAAGCTGACAAAGAGCCCGGCAAGTCCCTCGAAGACATGATTATGTACGTGGACGAAAACGGCAACCTCACCTCCGTCAAGCCCGACCCTACCAAACGGGTGAAAATCAACGCAGAAGACATCGAACTTGGCGTTCCCAACCGACCCGCCCACGACCCGCTCCGCAAGGGCCGTATCACTTTCTTCGATGACGCCAAAGGCTATGGGTTTATCACCGACCGTGACAACGACGAGCGAATCTTCGTACATGCCACTGCCGCAGAGGAAGTGCTCAGGATTAACGACAAGGTCACCTTCGAGAAAGGCCGGGGACCAAAAGGGCCAATCGCTGTGAACGTCCAGAAAGTAAAGCTTTGAGTTTGGCTTTCAGCACGGGGCCTTCCAGCTTTTCACACAAACACCACTATTCCATCCACCTGGTCAATTACCGCTCAAAGTAGCTTTTGGGCCTTTTTGGCAAGCAATACCACCCCAAAAGCCCTATAAAATCCATTAATTTAGAAATAATGTGTAAAAAATTGACTTTCTGAGTCAATAGACTTACCTTTGTACCGTCATTGAGTGTTTTTCTATACAACCAGCGATAATTAACTGGAAATTCGTTCTACCAGCATTACTTGCAAGCAAAAATTTCTTTCGTCAGTTTTCCTGCCTTTAGTACCGATGCTTGCTCCAACTGTTCGGCTTCATTTTCCAACGACTACCACTGCATTCGTTAGATTTCCTCAAGTTTTTATCATTTTAATTTTTTGTTCAATGAACATCTTTGCAGCAAAACTGAGCTTCGATACTCAGTCTGAAGACCTTCGTGAGGCCTTCGAAGAATTTGGCGAAGTTACTTCTGCCAGCGTTATCACCGACAAGTTCACCGGCAAATCCAAAGGCTTCGGCTTCGTGGAAATGGCCAACGACGAAGAGGCCCGCAAAGCCATCGCCGAACTGAACGACAGCGAACTCGACGGTCGCACCATCGTAGTCAAGAAAGCCGAACCAAGGGCTGAAGGCGGCGGAGGCGGTAACCGTGGCGGCGGCGGCGGTTTCAACCGTGGCGGCGGCGGTGGCGGATTCAACCGCAACCGTTATTAATTCAAGATTTGAAGCATGCCGGCCTTCGGGCCGGATTCCGAAGATATTTTGAATAAAAGACAGCCTTGGGAGCAATCCCAGGGCTGTTCTGTTTTTACGACTTCCCGTTTTTCAATTGGACTGCAAATCGTCCAAATTGGTGAGCGACTGAATATCAAACCTACCATTCTTGGCATCCCTGACTTCATCTTCCGGTTTAGCGGATGCTCGCCCGTCAACGGGTTTTATGGAGCCTGGCCGCAAATTGCTTTCCTCGAAATTGATGATGGCATAATAAACGCCCACTGCTGCTTCGTGGTCTTCTATGGGTGGCAGGTTTTCCAATAACTGCTTAAAAACCTTGTACTCTTCTGGCGGGTATTTCCACTCGAAATACTGTTTTAAAAAACCAAAAGGCTTCTCCAAGTATTCTTCGTTCAAATAAACGACGGCCAAATTGTGATAGATGGAAGCTATCCATGATTTATAATTAGCATCCTCCTTCACCAATTCAATAGCCTTTAGCAGCAATTCCTCCACTTTTGCCACATCTTTATTGTGATGGTAAACAACTGTTGCCAATTCCAAATACCCATCCTCGTCTTTACTGAATTTATCAACATAAGTCTGGCAGACCGCTACCGCATTTTCGAAATCCCCCAATTGCTTATAGGCTTCCGACATCACATGCCATATATGTCCACTTACATATTTTTCTTGTTCCAAAATCTTCTGGCACAAAGCCAAAGCTCGTTCTGGCCTGCCTGTCGCTTGAAAATAATCCGCAAAATCCAACCACGGCATGTAGTAGGGGTTTTCCTTGCTCTTGTCATGCTCCATGCAGCGCTCAATCCACAGGTCTGCATTCTCTCTATCGTTAAGTTCCACATAGCATCCGGCAATATCCTTCCACAATGACTGCTCATAGGGAAACCGGCTCTCCACTGCTTTCAAATACCAACGCAAAGCTTCCGAGGGGTTTTCCACCCACTCGTAATAAGAGGCATAATGATGGTACACCGTCTCCGCCAAGTACCAATCATCTTCTGGGTCTGTATATTTTCGAACAATGGCCTCACCCGTCTCCAACAACTCCTTCTCCATCTTTAAATCCCGATAAGCGTAGATCAAATCCTCTTCTTCCTGCGAAAACCTTTCCTCATTCGGCCAATTTTTCAGCGCTTCTTCAATTTCCGCCCTTTTACGTGCTTTATCCTCTTCGGAGTACCATCTGTCTTCCCGCTCTTTGGCTTTCCATGATTTGTATTTCATAATTTGTGTGTCTATTGTGAAGAAAAATCGGATAAATATACATTTGACCAATAAGAAATAAAAGCAAGGCGATTAAGATTTTTTGGCCAAGATTTCCTTTCAAACGCTATACATCGCCTTTTGCAATGAATGCCCAAGACTTTGGACAACAAAAAAAGGGACTTGAATCGCTTCAAGTCCCTTTTTCATTATTTCATCAACCAAAAGTTATTCATCATGTGGGCCGCCGCCAAAAATGCAAAGCACCGTTACTTGCTTCGTGCTGGTGCTGACTTTGCCACTCTGGTCTTTGGCTTTCAGCGTAACTGTGTAGTTACCATGCATCTTATAGCTATAGGTTGGGTTCGCCTCCGTGGATTTGTCGCCATTGCCAAAGTCCCACTCATAGGAAACGGCATTGGTTGACTTGTTGGAAACCAACAAAGTAGCCTGTTCGTCCACTTTGCCTTCCTGGTTGTCAATGGTGAAATCGGCAACAACCGCCTTTGTGGTAGGGTTGTCAAAGTCAACAAATCCGCATTGACCGCCACCTTCATGATTATTGTAGGAATTATAGTCGTTGTAAACGCCCGTGGAGACTGTGCCCCGAAGGTCATCATTCGACTCTTTTTCGCAAGCAACCAAAGCGGTGAAAGCAAAAGCGGCAGCGATGTACAGGATTTTTTTCATGTCGGCTTTCTTTTTAATTGGATGAAGCCCAAAGCTACACTGAATTTATTTCAATTGAAACAATAGCGCAAGATTTTATTTTTCAAAACCCAGCACCACCCTTTCAATAATATCGCAGCACTCATGCAATTGCTCCTCCGTCATCACCAACGGCGGGGCAAAGCGGATGATATTGCCGTGCGTTGGCTTCGCCAATAGGCCGTTTTCTGCCAGTTTCACACAAATGTCCCAGGCGGTGTGGCTGTCTTCATCATCATTGATGACAATGGCGTTCAGCAAGCCCTTGCCCCGCACCAGCGTCACCAAGTCGGTCTTCTCAATCATGCGCTGCATCCGCTCCCGGAAAAGCTTGCCGAGGTACATGGCGTTCTCCGCCAGACCTTCTTCCTCCACCACTTTCAGGGCTTCGATGGCCACGGCACAGGCCAGCGGATTGCCGCCAAAAGTGGAACCGTGCTCGCCCGGTTTGATGGTCAGCATGATTTCATCATCGGCCAAGACGGCGCTCACAGGGAATACCCCACCGCTCATGGCCTTGCCCAGAATCAAGATGTCGGGACGGGCCTCATATTTGTTCTCACAGCTTTTGGCGCAGCCGCAATTGCCGCAAGTAGCCAAGAGCCGACCCGTGCGGGCAATGCCCGTCTGCACCTCGTCAGCGATGAACAAGACATTGTGCTGCTTGCAAAGCCGACGGGCCTCTGTCAAGTAATTATCGTCCGGCACGAAAACGCCCGCCTCGCCCTGAATCGGCTCGACAAGGAAACCCGCCACATCGGGGTCTTCTAGCGCATGGGCCAAGGCCGCCAAGTCATTGTAAGGTATGATTTCGATGCCGGGCAGGTACGGCCCATAATGCGTCGTGGCACCGGGGTCCACGCTGGCAGAGATGATGGCCTGGGTGCGGCCGTGGAAGTTACCGGACACAAACACGATTTTCACCTCGTGGTCGGTGATGCCCTTCACCTTATAGCCCCATTTCTTGCAAAGCTTCATGGCTGTCTCCACCGCCTCCACGCCCGTGTTCATGGGCAGCACCTTGTCGTAGCCAAAATAGCTGGTCACGAACTTTTCATAGACGCCCAATTGGTCGTTGTAGAAAGCACGGGAGGTCAAGGTCAGCTTCTCTGCCTGCACCTTCAGCGCCTCGATGATGCGGGGATGGCAATGCCCTTGGTTCACTGCCGAATAGGCCGACAAGAAATCATAGTAGCGCTTGCCGTCCACGTCCCAGACGAACACGCCCTCGCCCCTGCTCAGCACCACGGGCAACGGGTGGTAATTGTGTGCGCCATACTTGTCTTCCAATGCGATGAGTTCGGCTGCGCCGAGTTGGGTTGCTTCCTGTACCATAATTCAGTGGGCAGTTTTCAGTTGGCAGTTGGCAGTCGGTGCCGAGCATTTACATCAATTATCGCTTGTCACTCCTGACCAAATACCAATCGTGAACTTTAATTTGATTTTATGGGGCAAAGGTAAGGAGTTTAATGGGATGGCACATTCGCAGAATTGGACGATTCTCTATGATGTAAAAGCTCTCATTCCACTTCCGACCTTATCAAGAATTTTTCTAAATAACTTTCCTAAATGCTTCCTTAGTTGCCAACTGCCTTTTACTTTTGTGCCAGCAATTCACAAAACACATGAGCAAACAGCAGCACCATATCGAAGAAGAAGGCGGAACACCTACCAATCCGCTGCGGCATTTGCCATTTTGGCTGCCCGTACTGCAAGCCAAGGACAAGAAGAAATGCTGCAAAAAGCACAAGAAAGGCAAGCGCTGCAAGAAATGCCCGGGGCGGTAGGGATGAGTTATGAGTGATGAGTGATGAGTTATGAGTTGCGGGCCACTCATAACTCATAACTCATAACTAAAAAAAAGGGTGGAAGCAAACACGCCCCCACCCCTCAAACTCCATAGTGGTTACTTAAATCAAGATGCTAATTCTATCGTATGATTTGGATATGTCCTGTGAAATGCTCGCCTTTTCCATCTTCCAACAAGAAGAAATAAGTACCACTAGGTATATTGTTCTGGCCCCATGAGCCGCCCCAATTATTGTCGTAATGCCGGGTCTTGAACACCAATTGTCCCAAGGCGTTGAACACTTGGAGCGTATGGCCGGGCATGTTTTCCAATCCATTTATCATTAAATAATCCTGCTGACCATCGCCATCGGGGGTCATGATATTATTGGCGCTGATGCTGCCCTTTCCGCCGGGGCCAGAGAGGTTTTCAGTGCCGTTCACGAAAACCAGTATCTCATCCGAACAGCCCGTTAGGCGGTTGGTATAGTTCACGAAATGGTTGCCGTTTTTCAGCTTGAGTTCCGTACCCGCATGTACCGTGGCATTGCTCGGCACCAAGCTGAATACCTGCCCCGTTGGCACATGGCGCAAGGTCAATTCCTGGTAATTGCCCAGCGTATTGAAGGAGACCAGTTGCCGGGTCGCCACATCGTCGAACCAATTGCCGTTGGCATCCACCTTATTCATGCCCGCCGCCAAGCCCGACATGTCCTCCACGAGGGTATAGAAGGTCTGGTTGCCGTGCTTCCAGGTCACGCTGTATTTGCCCATGTTGGGCAATGCGGCATAGTCATACACCTTGGCAGGTTGTGGGTCGCAAAGCGCCGTAGCGCCCGTATAAGGCTCGCCGTCAATCAGGATGTCGTAGTAAGTGGAAAGTCCGTTCGGTACGGGGATGCAGACAAAGCCGGAGCCATTCGGCCCGTTCACGCTGGATTCCAAGCCGCCGAAGATGCCGCTGCAATCCGGACAATCGTCCAAAATGTCGAAGGCTATGGTGTTGGTGCAATTGGCGATGTCTTGGTACTGTACCTTCACTTCGTAATGCCCGGCAGGGAGTTGCGTCCTCGTCTGGCCTTGCGGGCTGGCATTGCCGAGGTCGGGCGTCCAGGTGAAGCTATAGTCGCTGTGGTTTTGTATCAATTGGATGACCACCTTGCCTTTTTCCTCGCCGCATTTCGTATCGTTCTTGATGATGCGCTTTAGCACCGCTGCGTTGCAATTGCAAACCGATTCCACCACCACTTCCGAAGTAGTGGTACAGCCATTGGCATTCGTGGCGGTGACGGTATAAATGCCCGCTGGCAAGCCTTGCAGGCTGGCACCCGTGCCTTGGAAATTGATGCTGGTGTTGCTCCAAGCATAATGCAATTGAGCAGGCGACAAGGACACCGAACCATTGCTGGCTTGGCAAGAATCCGCCACGGCATTGGCCGAGAACACAACCCTGTCCAGCACTTCGATGATTTGCGTGGCCGCTACGGTCACGCCGTTCAGGCCCACTGCCGACCAAGTGCGTTCGATGGTAGTATGGCAGCCGTCCACTTGCTGCACTGTCTCATTGAAGCTCAATGGTAGGGACGCTCCGCTGCAATTGTCCACGGCGCTCACAGCGGCGGGTGCAGGTACGCTCTCCCCTGCCGACAAGTCAACGCTGCCATTGGCAGGTACACCCACCAATTGCGCAGCACCGATGCTGTAAACCTGCATCGTTTGCGAGGCGGTGGCAATATTGCCGCAGGCATCGGTCGCCGTCCAAGTACCGACGATGGCTTGACCGTAGGCGGTCGGCACGTTCTGCGAAGCAAAGCTGAGGGAAACCTCGTTGCAATCGCCCAAGATGGCGGGCGTCTCGAAATCAGGTGCAGCTTCGCCGCAATTCACGACGACCGTGCTCGGCATTAGTTCAATGATGGGTGCCTCATTGTCCACCACCCGCACGTTCAAGGTCAGGTTGGAGGTGTTGCCGCAGGCGTCGGTGGCTGTCCAAACGAACTTGCCCGCCAGGACATAACCGTCCGCTGTGCAATCGCCAGCCTGTAGGTCTTCAATGTTCATTTGCACGGGAGCAAGGCTGCAATTGTCGAACGACCTTACGTCGGAGGCTTGGAACATAACGTCGCTATTGCATTCAAAAGTCAAGGTATCGCCATCGTGCAAGCTCGTCAGCAATGGATTCAGGTAGCTGAGCTTGGGCGAGAGGTTGTCCGTCACATGAATCAATTGGTCAATGGTCGTGGTATTGCCGCAGTTGTCGGTCGCTGTCCAAGTGCGCAGCACATCTTCGCCACAACTGGTCAAGGTGCTTGACTCTTGGAATTGAATGCTCAGGTTGCTGTCGCAATCATCGTGGAAGGCAGGTTGCTGCGCAATGGGCAGCTCGCCGCAGTTCACGGTCAGGTCTTGAGGCTCCACGGCCCCCGGTGCTATATTGTCCACCCTCGAAACCAACTGCCTTACTTGGCTGCTATTGCCACAAGCATCGGTGGCCGTCCAAGTGCGCAGAACTTCGTCGCCGCAAGGCGTCGGGGTATTGGTTACCGCCAAGTTGATGGACACGCTGTTGTTGCAAATATCGTAAGCGGCCATGGTAGCTGGAGCGGGCAGGTGCTCCCCACAGTTTACCACCAAGTCGGCAGGCACGGTGGCAAATACCGGCGCTTCATCGTCCACGATGGTAATTATTTGGCTGGCCTGTTTCTCGTTGCCGCAGTTGTCAATGGCCGACCACGTTCGTTTGATTTTGGCCGGGCAACCCGCCTCGTAGGTCTCCAAGAAATAAACATCAACCTGCGCATCGCAATTATCGGTCGCCAACACGTTGGGGGCGGTGGGTATGCTGCCGCAATGAACGGTCAGGTCGTCGGGCATATTGACCAAGCTGGGTTTTGTAGAGTCCCTTACATGGATGGTTTGCGCCACGGTGCTGGCATTGCCGCAGTTGTCGAGTACGGTCCATTTGCGTAGCACATCGTAGTTGCAATCGTTCGTGGCTTGGGTGCTTTCCACCATTTCCACGGACGGCGAGTCGTCGCAATTATCGCTGACGGCCAAGGCAGGCACGGCGGGCAAGTTATCATCACAAGCAATGGTCAACTCAGCTGGTACATTGCTGGCAATTGTCGGAGCGGTATTGTCCGCCACCCAGATGTATTGCTGCTTCACGATGGAATTGCTGCAAGGGTCGGTGGCCGTCCAAGTGCGGGTAATGGCGTAGCTGCAATCGCTCAGGGTCGTGGTGCTTTCGTGGAAAAGCACGGGCACTGTCCCAGCGCAGCCATCGGTAGCGGTGATATTGGTCGGCACGGCTGGCACGTTGCCGCAGGCAGCCAAAGTACTGGCTGGCACATTGGCCAATACGGGTGCGGCTTGGTCGGTTATCGTTATTTTCTGCTCCGCAATGGCCGAGTTGCCACAGGCATCGGTGGCAGTCCATGTGCGGGTAATCACCTTCGGACAGCCCACACTCTCAGTTTCTTCGAAAGCGATTTGGGCCGTACTTGTCTCGTCGTTGGCCGTCAAAGCCGCCGGGCTTGGGATGCCGCCGCAAGTGGCCGTCAGGTTTTGTGGCGTGCTGGCAAAAACGGGTGCTTTGTCGTCCACAAAGCTGGCCGTGGCCGTGAAGGTTTCGTTGGCCGCATTGCCGCAGGCATCCAATACCTCAAAGTTGATGTTCCAGTTCTCCTCACAGCCGTTGTTCACCTTCAGGATGCTGGCCAGCTTGAATTGCAGCGCATGTTCCGAGGCGCAGTTGTCGGCGGCAATGCCTTGCAGTTTGGGCATCGTCCGGTTGCCAATGCTCCAAGCATCATCCGAGCCGATGACATGCCCGACGGTCAAGTTTACACCACCCGCCGAGTTGGCCAATTGTGAAGTATAAAAAGCTTCCGAAATAGAAGCACTTGGGTCAATCGTTGGTCCTTCGAGGTCTTGCTGGGTGAGGGTTTGTGTAACAGCAGTTTCATTTCCACATTCGTCTTTGGCCGTCCAGGTGCGGATGACTTGGTAGCCACAGTTCATCTGAAGGGTATCCGCATGGAATTGAAGGGCCAAGTTGGTCGTGCAGTTATCCGTTGCGCTAAGCACAGGCATTGTGACCGCACCAAGGCTGCAAGTCTCGGTCTCATCCACCAGATTGCCAGTAATGACGGGCGCTTGGGTGTCCACCACATGGATGCGTTGCTCCGCAATAGCAGTGTTCCCGAAATCGTCGGTGGCCGTCCAAGTGCGGGTAATGACATAGCAGCAGGTGCCGCCCGTTCTTTGCTCGGAATAGGATACTGTTGGGTTTTCGTCAATATTATCGGTTACGGTCACGTCGTCCATGCCGCCCGGCAGGTTGGCGATGGGGCCTTCCATCGTAATGTCCGGCGGCACATTGGCGATGAGCGGCGCCACGATGTCGTTGGTGATGCGGATGGTCTGCACCCCGATGGCCACATTGCCGCAGTCGTCGGAAGCCGTCCATGTGCGGGTGGTGGTTTGGTCGCTGGCCGGGCCAGTAGTTACGGCATTGTAGCCGATGCTTACCGTATGGTCGCAGTTGTCGGAAGCAGTAACAGCAGGCACTGCGGGCAATGGGCTGCCCAAAGACAGTACCACGCTGGCAGGCACCCCAAACAGGGTCGGTGGCGTATGGTCCTCCACATATCCGGTGAAGAATAGGCTGTCCACATTGCCGCAGCAGTCGGTGGCTACCCAGCCGCATTGCATGACGGCGTAATAACCCGCAGTGGCACATTCCGCTAGGTTGGCATATTCATGGAAAGTTACGGTAGCTGCTCCGCAACAATCGGCACTGGCCACAGCGCTGGCACTGGTAAGGCTGGGCAATTGGTTACATTCAAGGTGGAGCACATCGCCGTCCTGCACACCGAGCAGTAATGGCTCAATGATGGTAATGGCGGGCGCATCGGTGTTCTGCACCGTGAAGGTGCGAGACGCAATGCGGGTATTCCCACAGTCGTCGGTAGCTGTCCAAGTGCGCACAACCTGCGTTACACATCCTAAAGCACTTGAAAGAATGGCATCTGAATGTGTGACGGTCACGGTGGCATCGCAGTTGTCCGTGGCGGTCACATTGTCACCGGGGATGCTGTCGCAATTGACGGTCGCATTGTTTGGGAGGTTGACAAAGTTCGGGGCGATATTGTCCCTCACCATGATGTCTTGGAATGCGGAAACGGAGTTGCCACAATCATCGGTGGCCGTCCAGGTGCGGGTAAGGATATAGCAGCCGGAGTTGGGGTCGCCCACATAGCTTTCCACCAAATTGACTGCCACGCTTGCATCGCAATTGTCGGTAGCCGTAATGGCGGGAGCGGCAGGTACGGGCGTTCCGCAATCAATGATTAAATTGGCTGGGATGGCCGTTACAAAGCTGGGTTCTTCGTCATCGTTGACGTTGATGGTTTGCGTCCAAATCGTCGAATTGCCGCAATCATCGGCAGCGGCCCAAATCCTTCTTATGGTAAGACTGCAACCATTTGCATTGCCCACGCTGCTGGTAAAGAACAAGACCGGCACATTGTTGTCGCAGTTGTCGGTAGCGGTGATGGTCGGTACGGCTGGCACGTTGGCCAAACAAGTGTAGGTCACATTGGCAGGCGTTGCTGAAAGCACCGGAGCTTGGTTGTCCCGAACGATGATGGACTGCGTGGCCGTTGCGGTGTTGCCGCAATCGTCGGTTGCCGTCCAGGTTCTCCTCAATGTATAGCAAGCCGCACCGGGTGTCCCGATGGTGGCTTCTGTCAGCGTAACGGGCAAGACTGCATCGCAAAGGTCGGAGGCGGTGACGGCAGCGGCGGCGGGAACGGGCGTCGTGCAATCAATGGTCAAATTGCCGGGAACGCCATTCAAAAGCGGTGGCGTATTGTCATAGATATTGATGACTTGCGAATCGGTAACGATGTTGCCGCAGTCGTCGGTAGCTGACCATGTGCGGGTGATGCTGAAGCAACCCGTCGTTGGGTTTCCTGTGATGTTTTCGCTGAAGATGACGGGCACAACCAGGTCACAGAAATCGGTGGCGGTGACCGCAGCGGCGCTGGGCACCACGGTGGAGCAATCATAGTTTTGGTCGGCGGGCACACCCACCAAACTTGGGGGCGTATTGTCCAATAGCGTGATAGTTTGAGTAGCCGTAGCGGTATTGCCACAGTCGTCGGTGGCGGTCCAAGTGCGGGCGATGGAATAGCAGCCTAGGGCTGGGTTTCCGGTCGTTACTTGGTTCATCGAAACAGGTACGTCGGCATCGCAAAGGTCGGTGGCCGTCACGATGGGCGCAGCAGGCAGGGCTGCTCCGCAACTGAGCGTTTGGTCGGCAGGCACACCAGCGAGCGTAGGCGGCGTAGCGTCGGTGACGTTGATGGTTTGCGTCGCAATATCGGAGTTGCCGCAATCGTCTTGCACCGTCCATGTCCGCACAATTTGACTGATACAGCCGTTGGCGTCGGCAGTTTGCGTTTGCGTGAACACAACGGTCAACGAGGTATCGCAGTTGTCGGTGGCAGTGAGCGTGGCTGCCACGGGTATTGCTCCGCAACTAACCAAAAGGTCGGGCGGAGCGGGCGAAAGCACGGGCGCATTATTGTCCGTGACGATGACCACAAAGTTCAAGCTCGATTTGTTGCCGCAGCCGTCGGTGGAGGTCCAGCCGCAGTTGCGAAGCTCCAAGTAGCCGTCAATTGGGCAATTGCCCGAAATCTTGGTTTCGGTGAAATTCACCACAGGCACGGTACAGTTGTCGAAAGAAGAAAATGCCAAAGAATCCAAAGAAGGAATCATGGAGCAATCGGCATACAAAGTATCACCGTGCAAGATGGCCCCAAAGAAAGGATGGCTGGCTGCTATGCTCGGCGATTGCGTATCCGCCACGGTCAGCGTTTGGATGAAACTGGCAGAATTGCCAGCTGCATTGGTTGCCGTCCAAGTGATTTCACGGATGAAGCCACAGGCCAAAGGGGTTATGACCGTATCGGCAACTACCACGGGGGCAGGGTCGCAAAAATCAGCAAATACGGGCGTTTCCGAAGGTAGCGGCGCACACTGAACCGTTTGGTCAGTATAGGGTGCATTGGCTACAAAAGGCGTTGAGCTACCAACTGTTATATTGATGTCATCCGTTGCGGAGCAACCAAGGCCATCGTCGAAAGTGATGGTATAGTTGGTGGTGGCATTTGGCGAAGCGATGGGGTTCTCAATATTCGCATTGCTGAGGCCAGAAGCAGGGGCCCATGTGAAATTCCCTGTTCCATGTGAGAGGTTGGCACTCAGTGGCGAAGAGTTGGCGCTGTAGCAATGGCTAAGGTCTGGGCCTGCATCAATGGTCGGGCAGGCGTATAAGCCGAAGTCTTGGCTGGTATTGCTGTCGCCCCAGTTGAGGGTCATGCAAGCGGAGTAGCCCGATTGATTGATGACGCCCGTTGAAACGAACCGATGGCCCAAGAAAGGTGCCACCCTCACCACATAATCGCCCGGCAGCAGCGACTCAAAAACGTATTGGCCGGATGCATTGGTGGTGGTGCTATTGATGGGCATGGTCAAGTCGGCACAGTCGAAAAGATAGACGGTGATGCCGCCCAAGCGGGTATCCGCCCCGTCAATCTGGTCGTTGTAGTTGTCGTCCTGTGTGACAGAGCCACTGATGACCGTGCAGGCCAAGGGCAGGTTGTTGTGGTAAACCACGGGGTCGCCCGCCTCAATGTCAAAGGAAGTGTAATAGGGGTTGCTGGCGCAATTGATGTCGGAAAGGTAATTGGCGTTCACGGTGTCCACGCCCAAGATATAGGGATTGGGCATGCCCGTCAGGTCAACGGGGCCGGGTTGCGGAGCACAGTCCAAACTGAGCGGATAGCCGTTCGGGTGCGAATAGCTGATGGTGTAAACGCCGGGGGTGCCGTTCGTGAAAAACTCGTAATAGCCGCTGGAACCATCGTTGATGATGAAAACCTGGCTATTGGGGATGCCATTGGGGCCAGTGACGGAAATGGTGCCGCCCGTTATGATTCGGCCTGTTTTATCACAATAAATCCAGCCTGTTGGGTCGTGTGGGATGAGTTCGATGGAGGTGGTGTCAATATCGTCTTCGGTCGGGATGGAATTATCTGGAGTGGAATCGAAATCCGTCAGGTCATTGCTTTGGCTGTCTTTTGCGCCGATAATCTCCGCTGTATTAAGCATGGACTGCCCGGATGCGCCGTATTGAACCCTTAGGTTTATCGAGACAATACTAGTCTCACCCGGACCGATTGGGCCTGCAATATTATAGCTGGCAGAATCAGGGCTATGCAGTATCCAACCTTGGTTATTATTTGCGAATGCCAAGCCATTGGGGATATGGTCAACCACTTTTACATCATAAACAGCGGTGTTGCCTTCATTGGTAACTGCGATGTCATAAGCGACAATATCATTGAGGTCAACCAAAAGGGATTGGCCGGGCGACAAGGTTTTCGTCAAGGAAAGGTCGTAGTTGGTTTGGTAAACCCCGAAGTCCAAGTTGGTGATTACTTGACCGCCAGGAATGTCCACTATGCTGCTTGCGCCAGTAGCATCCATGTCGCTGTCAAAACCATCAAGGCCAATATCCGAATGGGTGGGCAATAGGCCAAAAGGTAAGGTGGCGAGGTCCACTAAAACGTAATATTGCCCAGGCAACAGTGATTCAAAAGCATAGATTCCATCAGGGTTGGTGATGTCGGTATCCAATAGAACATCATCGCCACCACCGTATTGGCCATCTGAGCCAGGGCTGTAAATATGCACCACAACGCCCTCCACGCCTGGCTCTCCAAAATCTTGGGTTCCGTCATAGTCCAAGTCGAGCCAGACAAAATCGCCTATACTGCTTCTCAAAGGTTTAAGGCCGAAGTCCAAGGTCTGAACGGACTGCCCGGCAACCAAACTAAAAGGTTCGGTAGTTCCGGTTGCGTCCATGTCGCTGTCCGAAATATCGTTTCCAGCATTTTGCAGTGTGGGCAGGTAATTGAAGGGGAAAGAGTTGGCATCAAGCACGAGGTAGTAGGTTCCGGGAAGGATGCTGGAGAAACTGTAGAAGCCATCCGCATTTGAAATATCTGTATCCAAATGGTTGTCGTCACCACCGCCAATCTGATGGTCAGCACCTGCGTCATACAAGCGAACGGTCACGCCTTGTACGCCCGTCTCGGTAAAATCTTGCTGGCCGTCG
>JADLHE010000528.1 GCA_020848965.1 Saprospiraceae bacterium | reverse complement strand
TCCTGTGCTTTCACGTCTTTGGAGGCGTGATAACCCCGTTTCTTATCCACAAGGCTTTTAATTTCCTTGTGGCAGGCGAGGCATTTATTGTTCGAAACTTTGTCGCCGAGGTCGTGGCATTGGGTGCAATTGCTCATGCCCTCCAGTTTGGCGTGCGGGGTGGCAAGGTCGCCAGGGGACAATTGGGCATTAGCCCTACCAACGCAGAGCAATAAAAAAGGGAAATATAGAATCCAGTGCTTCAAATCAAAATCTATCTATGCTTCTTCATTGTAAACCCAAACCGCTTCGTAATCTGTATGCCCACTTTCTCCAGAAACTGGGTGGGCAGTTCACCGCCGGCAAAAATATAAACAAGGTCGTTTTCCACGGCTTGCTTGCCACCGTTCTCTTCCATTGCCAATTCCACAAGTTCGTTGTCTATCTTCAGCAGGTTCGATTTCAATTTTAGGTCCAACTTACCATCTTGCATGGCTGTCTCCAAGCGCTCCCGGTTCTTGGGCTTCACCCTTGCAAAAGCATCGCCCCTATAACTCAGGATGACGGAATTCTGCTGCGACAGTGAGATGGCCGCCTCAATGGCCGAGTCGCCGCCACCCACCACGACCACTTTCTTGCCGCTGATATTTTCGGGTTCGAGCAGGCGGTAGGCCACTTTTTCGAGGCCCTCGCCCGGCACGCCTAGCTTGCGGGGGCTGCCCCTTCGGCCAATGGCCAGCAGCACGGTTTTGGCCACAAACTCCTCGCCCCGGTTGGTATGTACATAGAAAACATCGCCGTCAATCTGGTTGCCCTGCACCCTTGCATTTTGCTGGATGGATTGTAAGTCCCGCATTTGCTGACTGCTCCGTATGCCCTCCACCTTGGTATGCTCACGAATTGTGATACCGTTTTTCGAAAGGGCATCGTTCCAAATCTTGAGCAGTTCTGCTTTGCTGGTATCAAACAGTTTTATCTTGCCGTAGAGCGGCAAATCCACGGGGGAGGTCATCACAATCTTGGAGCGTGGGAAATTGGCGACCGTGCCACCGAGCGAGTCCTGCTCCAATGTCAGGAAGTTCAGGCCGTGCTTTTTGGCTGTTAGTGAAGCGGAAATGCCCGCCGGGCCTGCACCGATAATGATGAGGTCGTAGGTGTTGCCGCCCCGTTTGGTGAGCGATTTTGCAATAGCGTTCACGGCGGCTTCGCCCTGTTCTATGCTGTTTTTGATGAGGCCCATGCCGCCCAGTTCGCCAGCGATATAAACCCCTTGGATGTTCGATTCGTAGTCCGTGGAAACGTGCGGGAGGTCAACGCCCCGCTTCTCGGTGCCGATGACCAATGAAATGGCCTCCACGGGGCAGGCATGGAAGCAGGCCCCATGCCCCACGCACTCGGCGGCGTTCACGAGGGTGGCTCGGCCATTCACAATGCCGATGATGTCCTTTTCCGGGCAGGCTTCCAAGCAGGCGCCGCTCTTGATGCAGGTGCCAAGGTCAATCTCTGGGTGCAAAGATACTGGCTCAAAGACCCCATCCTGCTTCGCCTTTTCAATCTTGGCGACAGTGGCCTGCGTGGTCTTCTTCTGTTTTCTTATGTAAAACCAGATGACCACAAAGCACAGCAGGAAGATACTCCCGTAGATAATGATTTGCTCTATCAACATGGCAGATTCAGTTTCGGGTTTCGGGTTTTGAGTTGCGAGTTTAGTAGAAACTCAAAATTCAAAGCTCCATCAAAACACCCACCTTGCCCCCATCATCAAGGTGACGACGACATGGACGACCATGATAACCAGCATGATGAGCGCAAACGGTAGATGTGCCACATGCCAGTACCTGAACAGTTTGCGCATAATTTGCAGGCGCTCGATGCGGCGGTTGAGGGTTATTTCATTGCCCACCAAGTTGGCCACCTGCCGCACGTCGCCTTTGGGCACCTCGTTGGCCAAAAGCGTTTGCCGAACATTGCGCAGCGTCTTTTTATCTTCAAAATATTGGTGCATCATTTTGCCAAACAGGCCGTTGTCCAAAGCAACTGGCTGCGCTTGTATGCTTGAAAAAATAGCTTGTTTGCTGGCTTCATTCAAGTGGTAAACACTGTTCAATACTTCGCTCAAATTGGCTTTCGCACCTTGTATTTCCTGAATGCTCAACTCCCGGCCTTCAATCGTGCGAGGTATCTGCACATAAATGAAACGACCAATGATACCGCTCGCCACCACTGCCACCATGCTCCAAAAACTGATGGAAACGATGCCGCCGAACTTGAAGGCCGTGTGGAAAAGTATCATCACCGGGCCGAGGCTGCACAGGAAAATATGGAACTCCAGCCAGTATTTCAACCTGCCAAAACGGGTGGTAAGCCACCGAAAACGCTTTTTAGCCTGGTATCCAAACACGCCAATCAGTATCAGCAACGTGCCTACTATGCCCAAACCATGACCAAAAACCCCGCTGGGTTTGAAAAGTGCATGATCAGGGTGGTAAAATCGTTCTTCAATGGAGGTGCTATAATAGGGGATGCCCTTTATCAGCAATACCATAAATGTGAGCACAACAATGCTCGCCATTGTGCCGATGTAAATGCGATGAGCCAGTTGGGTCATTAGGTGCGAATTGTTAACAGGGATAAATATATCCCATATTTTAATAGAAATAAAAATGGTATCAGGCTGAACAGGGATAAAGCATCTCCGAAATGGAAGCAGATGCGCGCTCAAATAAAAAATCCCCGGCTCGACGAGCGAACCGGGGATTATTATTTATGGAAATGGAAACAGATTACTCAGCTTTGTCTTCGCCAAGTTGCTCCTTAAGCTGGCTGAAAACATCCAAGTCGCCGAGCGTAGAGCGCTCGACAGTGGATTGTTGTTTCTTGACAGCTTGACGGGTTTCGTCCACTTCTTTGTCCTTCTCTTTCTTCACAGTCTCATCAGCCTCACGACGCACGTCGTCGAGGTAGCGAGTGTGGGAAACGAGGAGTCGCTTGTCGTCACGGTTGAACTCGATGACCTTGAAAATCAGGGTTTCATCCAAGTCGGCAGTGGTATTGTCCTCTTTTTTCAAGTGCTTGATAGGAGCGAAAGCCTCCAAGCCGTGTGGCAGTTGAACGATGGCGCCACGGTCGTCACGACGAACGATGGTACCCTCGTGGTAAGAACCAACTGGGAACACGTTCTCGAAAGTATCCCATGGGTTCTCTTCCGTCTGCTTGTGGCCGAGGGAAAGCTTGCGGTTCTCCTTGTCCACTTCGAGAACGATGGCGTCAATCTCAGCACCAACCTTGGTGAACTCGGATGGGTGCGAGTAGCGCTTGGTCCAAGAAAGGTCGGAAATGTGAATCATGCCACCGATGCCGTCTTCCATTTCCACGAACACACCGTACTGCGTGAGGTTTTTCACCTTCACTTTGTGGCGGCTGCCAACTGGGAAGCGCTCGCTGAGGGCCTCCCATGGGTCGTTGGTCAGTTGCTTGATGGAAAGTGACATCTTGCGCTCGTCACGGTCAATGGTAACGACTTTGGCTTCCAGTTCAGCGCCCATTTTGAAGTAATCCTTGGCGTTGATTTGCTGGTTGCCCCAAGACACTTCCGATACGTGGATAAGACCTTCCACGCCCGGCATCACTTCTAGGAATGCACCGTAGTCTTCTACGTTCACAACCTTGCCCTTGATGGTATCGCCCTCCTTGATATTGGCAGAGAGGACTTCCCATGGGTGCGGCTGCAATTGCTTGAGACCGAGGGAGATTCGTTTTTTGTTCTCGTCGAAGTCGAGCACCACCACGTTGATTTTCTGGTTGAGGTGAAGCACCTCGCCCGGATGGTTGATGCGGCCCCAAGAAATATCGGTGATGTAAAGCAGACCGTCCACGCCACCGAGGTCGAGGAACGCACCGAAGTCGGTGATGTTCTTAACCAAGCCTTCGAGTACCTGACCTTTTTCGAGGCGGCCGATAATGGCATCACGCTGCTCGGCGAGGTCGCTTTCGATAAGGGCTTTGTGCGATACAACGGCGTTTTTGATGGTCTCGTTGATTTTGACAACCTTGAACTCCATCTGCTTGCCCACGAACTGGTCGTAGTCAAGGATAGGCTTGATGTCAATCTGCGAACCTGGTAGGAATGTCTCCAAGCCGCTGCAGTCCACGATAAGACCGACTTTGGTTTTGCT
>JADLHE010000527.1 GCA_020848965.1 Saprospiraceae bacterium | reverse complement strand
GGGCGGCTTCGAGGGCGTGGGCACGGTGGGGCTGGGCTGGCTGCGCAAAGTGAAGCAGGAGGTCGGGCTACCCGTGACGACCGAGGTGGCCACGACGCAGCATGTTTTCGAGGCGCTGAAGTACGGCGTGGACGTGCTCTGGATTGGTGCCCGCACAACGGTGAACCCGTTTTCGGTGCAGGAAGTGGCCGATGCGCTGTCGGGGGTGGACATTCCCGTTTTGATAAAAAACCCAGTAAATGCTGACCTCAAACTCTGGATGGGGGCCATAGAACGCATCCACAAGGCGGGCATAAAGCGGATAGCGGCGATACACCGAGGCTTTTCGGTGCATGGTGAGACGAAGTTCCGCAACTCGCCGCTCTGGCAGTTGCCGATTGAGCTGAAGCGGCAGTTGCCCGACCTGCAAATCATCTGCGACCACAGCCATATCTGCGGCAGGCGGGACACGCTGGCACCCATTGCGCAGCAAGCCCTCGACCTCGGCTACGATGGCCTGATGACGGAGGTTCACCCCCGCCCCGATGAGGCTTGGAGCGACGCCGAGCAGCAAATCACGCCGTTTGTTTACGGTGAAATGGTGCGCAACCTGACCGCCCGCAAGTTGACGACAAGCAACGCCGACTTCCTGAAATCACTGGACTTCCTGCGCCACCAGATTGACGATATTGACGAGCGGCTGCTGCAATTGCTCGGCTCCCGCATGAAGCTGGCCGACCAGATTGGCGAGTACAAAAAGGCGAACAATATCTCCATCTACCAGCCGACCCGCTGGAACGAGATTTTGGAACATGCCGTGGAGAAGGGCGCTGCGCTGGGCCTGAGCGGGGAGTTCATCGAAGTGTTCCTGAAGGCGGTGCACGAGGAGAGTATTGCACACCAATCGAGGGTGATGAACGAGCAATCAGTTACGACCAATAAATAGACTTGGTTCCATTCCCCTTGCAAATTGAGATTGGATGGGGGTAATGGATAAAGCAAAACGGCCCGCAGCAGTCTTCCTGCGACGGGCCGTTCTAGTATTTACTTGGCAAAGTACCTTTCGGCTTACTTCGCCAAAGTTGTCCGAATCTTATTCAGCGCAGACCCAGCCTTTACCCAAGCAATTTGCTGCTTGTTGTAGGTGTGTTTCACCTCGAAGCTGTGCTGCGTGCCATCGGCGTGGTTCAGCACGATGGTCAGGTTCTTGCCCGGCACGAGGTTGCCTTTGATGTCAATTTTGTCGTCCTGACGGATGAGATCGTAGTCGGCGGGGTTCACGAAAGTGAGCGCCAACATGCCCTGCTTTTTCAGGTTCGTCTCGTGGATGCGGGCGAAGGATTTCACCACCACGGCCTTCACGCCGAGGTAGCGGGGTTCCATCGCTGCGTGCTCCCGGCTGCTGCCCTCGCCGTAGTTCTCTTCGCCGAAAACGATGGTGCTGACGCCAGCCGCCTTGTAGGCACGGGCGCTATCGGGCACGGCCATGAACTTGGCGTTGGTGCCACGCTTGCCGAAATTGGCCACGCTGTTCACCTGTTCGTTGAAGGCGTTTTGCGCACCAATGAGGCAGTTGTTGGAGATGTTCTCCAAGTGCCCACGGAACTCCAGCCACGGGCCGGCCATCGAAATGTGGTCGGTGGTACACTTGCCCTTTGCCTTGATGAGGATGCGCATATTGCGGAGCTGCTTCGTCGTGATTGGCTCGAACGGCGTGAGCAGTTGCAGGCGGTTGGAGGTCGGGCTGACGCTCACCTTCACCTTGCTGCCGTCCTTGGCAGGAGCTTGGTAGCCAGCGTCCTTCACGTCGAAGCCGTTCGGTGGCAGTTCCACGCCTTTTGGCGGGTCGAGCTTCACCTTCTTGCCGTCCTCGTTGATGAGTGTGTCGGTCAGCGGGTTGAAGGTCAGGTCGCCAGCGATGGCGAGTGCCGTCACGATTTCGGGACTGGCCACGAAGCCGTGCGTATTCGGGTTGCCGTCGTTGCGCTTCGAGAAGTTGCGGTTGAACGAAGTGATGATGCTGTTCTTGCGGTTCGGGTCGGTCGTGTGGCGCTGCCATTGGCCGATGCAGGGGCCGCAGGCATTGGCCAGCACCACGCCGCCCATTTGCTCGAAAGCCTCCAACTGGCCGTCACGGGCCACCGTGTAGCGGATTTGCTCGGAACCGGGCGTCACCGTGAACTCGGATTTCACCTTCAGCCGCTTCGCAACGGCCTGCTTCGCCAAGCTGGCGGCACGGTCGAGGTCTTCGTAGCTGGAGTTGGTGCAGGAGCCGATGAGGCCCACTTCGAGTTTTTGCGGATAGCCGTTGTCTTTTACTGCTTGCGCAAATTTGGAGATAGGCCAAGCGAGGTCTGGCGTATAAGGGCCGTTCACGTGCGGCTCCAAGGTGCTCAGGTCTATTTCGATGACTTGGTCGAAGTATTTTGCTGGCTCGGCGTAGCACTCTGGGTCGCCCGTGAGGTGCTTCGCAACTTTGTCGGCCAAATCGGCCACTTCGGCACGGCCCGTAGCACGCAGGTAGCGGCCCATTGATTTATCGTAACCGAAGGTCGAGGTCGTCGCCCCGATTTCAGCGCCCATGTTGCAGATGGTGCCCTTGCCCGTGCAGGAGAGCGCCTTTGCACCGTCGCCGAAATACTCGACGATGGCCCCGGTGCCGCCTTTCACGGTGAGGATGCCCGCCACTTTCAGGATGACGTCCTTTGCGGAAGTCCAGCCGCTCATCTTGCCCGTTAGTTTCACGCCAATGAGCTTGGGCATCTTGAGTTCCCAAGGCATGCCCACCATCACGTCCACCGCATCGGCACCACCTACGCCGATGGCCACCATGCCGAGGCCGCCCGCATTGGGCGTGTGGGAGTCGGTGCCAATCATCATCGCACCGGGGAAGGCGTAGTTTTCCAGCACAATCTGGTGGATGATGCCAGCGCCCGGCTTCCAAAAGCCGATGCCGTATTTGTCGGAAATGCTGGCGAGGAAGTCATAGACCTCCTTGTTTTTGTCCACCGAATCGGCGAGGTCAGCCTTTGCGCCGTCTTTTGCGAGGATGAGGTGGTCGCAGTGGACGGTGCTCGGCACGGCAGTCTTCGTCTTGCCGCACATGTCGAACTGGAGCAGCGCCATCTGCGCCGTGGCGTCCTGCATGGCCACCCGGTCGGGGGCAAAGAAGACATAGTCAACGCCCCGCTTGAAGTCCTGGAGCCTAGACTCTGGGTGCAGGTGCGAGTAGAGGATTTTTTCTGAGAGGGTCATCGGACGGCCCAGTTTCTTGCGGGCCTTGCGCAGCTTCGCTGGTAATTCAGCGTAAAGCTTTTGTATCAAATCGAGGTCGAATGCCATATCGAGGTATGAATTTGTGAGAAAATGCAGTTCAACGGTGCTTTTGGGGTGCGCAAAGGTAGCGGATTCTAAGGTATAAAACGTGCAGGAAAATCGGTTTTTTCGCTACCAACAATAACGCAATTCTTACCGTTACAACATTACCTTTGAGGCTTTGCATCCCAAATAATCTTGTTCTCTAATGTTGAAAGGAGTTGTGTTGCTCATCGAAATCAGCTTACTGCCTCTTGTGGTTTTCCTGCTGCTAAAGAGAAAGTCGTTCGATGCATCTATGGTGCTTGTTGTCGCTGTTTGTGCTCAATTGTTAGTCTTTGTAGCTAATGATGGTTTCCTCCACGATTGGGACGAAAAATACCACGCCCTCGTTGCGAAGCACCTTACCGAAAACCCGCTCAAGCCCTGCCTTTACAAAGACCCCATTGAAGACTATGATTACCGACAATGGACAAACAACCACATCTGGCTGCACAAGCCGCCAATGGCGCTGTGGATAATGGCTGGTTCCATAAAGCTGTTTGGTTCCAATGAGTTTGCGGTAAGATTGCCATCCGTGCTGCTTTCGTTGCTGTCCGTGTTCTTGACATTTTTAATTGGAACCGAACTGTTCTCAAAACGAACGGGCGTTATTGCCGCTTTTTTCCTCGCTATTAATGGATTCTTTTTGGACATAACCGCTGGACGAACCACTACCGACCATATTGATTGCGCCTTCTTGTTTTTTGTTTTATTTGGCATTTATTTAGCCATCAAATATTATTCAAGTAATAAAACATGGCTGTTTGCCGCTGCCGCAATTGTTTGTGGCTTTGCCTTGCTCACAAAATGGTTGCCCGCATTAATTATTGTGGGCTTATTTGGATTAATGGGATTAACGAATAAGGTAGGATTCGCCAAGAATGCCATAGCCACAATTTTATTCACCGTGATTTTATTCCTCGTTTATTTGCCTTGGCGGCTTTATACTCAGCAGCAGTATCCCTTGGAGTTTGCATGGGAGCAAACGTACAACCTTCGTCACCTGACAGAGGCATTGGAGGGGCATCGGCATCCTTGGTGGTATTATTTGAATTGGATAAGGATAATTTGGAGTGAGGCCATTTACCTGGTTTTGATATTTCTTATTTGGCAGGTTTTTAAATTCAAATATAAAAACCAAATTATTTTGCTTGTTTGGCTATTGGTTCCGCTCATCGTTTTTTCATTTTCAGCTACTAAAATGCCCGGTTATTTGTTGATTGCAGCACCCGCCGCATTTATTGCTATGGCACTTTTTTGTGAGTATTTGTTATTGGAATTTAAATATAGAAAATTAGGAGTTGCTGTTGTTGTCGCCATTGCTTTATTGGCACAACGCTATTGCATTGAAAGGGTAAAACCGTTTTATAAAAACCATAAAAAAGAAAATATAAGCCTTGAAATAAAGCGGTTAAAAAACAGCATCGGCAATGCCCCGACGGTGCTTTACGGCAACCCATTCCCAATCGAAACCATGTTTTATACCGACTATATTTCATACGCCAGCTTACCGACTGAGAAGGGGATGAAAAACGCCCACTTAAAAGGCTATCAAATCGCCGTGCTGGACAACGGGCGGCTGCCGAAGGAATTATTGATGGATAGCCAAGTCTTGAAAATCAGGTCTCTATTGGTCACTTTCAATCCTATCTGAGAACGGATTTGATGTTTTGTTTGTACCCTCAAATTTTTCCCTATTTTGGCGCACTTATTCTTGGTTGATAAGGATTGATAAAAGGTTGATAAGGGTTGATGGGCCAACGTCAAACGGGCTATCAACCCTTATCAACCTCATCAACTTTATCAACCCAAAACTCAACGATAATGAAAAACATCAAAGGCCCCGCCATCTTCTTGGCACAGTTCATGGGCGACACAGCACCCTTCAATTCCCTCGAAAGCATCTGCACCTGGGCCGCCAGCCTCGGCTACATCGGCGTACAAATCCCTACTTGGGACAGCCGCCTGATTGACCTTGAAAAGGCCGCCAACAGCCAAGCCTACTGCGACGACCTCAAGGGCCGTGTCGAAGCCTGCGGCGTTCAAATCACCGAACTTTCCACGCACCTGCAAGGCCAACTCGTGGCCGTCCACCCTGCCTACGACCTCAGTTTTGATGGGTTTGCACCCCCCGAATGCCGTAACAACCCTGCCGCCCGCACCGCTTGGGCCGTGCAGCAACTGAAATGGGCGGCCAAGGCCAGCCGCAACCTCGGCATTGATGTGCATGTGACTTTCAGCGGGGCATTGCTATGGCATACCGTCTATCCTTGGCCACAGCGCCCACAGGGCTTGGTGGAAACAGGTTTCGGGGAACTGGCCAAGCGCTGGCTGCCCATCCTGAATGCCTTCGACGAAGTGGGCGTTGACCTTTGCTATGAAATCCACCCCGGCGAAGACCTGCACGACGGCGTCACTTTCGAGCGCTTCAGGGAGGCCACTGGCAACCACAAGCGGGTGAACATCCTCTACGACCCCAGTCACTTCGTGCTGCAACAGTTGGATTATCTGGCATATATAGACATTTACCACGAGTTCATCAAGATGTTCCACGTGAAGGATGCCGAGTTCAACTCGACGGGTCGCAGCGGTGTCTATGGCGGCTACCAAGGCTGGATTGACCGCCCCGGCCGCTTCCGCTCTTTGGGCGATGGTCAGGTGGATTTCATCTCCATTTTCTCGAAACTGGCGCAGTACGACTACAGCGGCTGGGCGGTGTTGGAATGGGAGTGCTGCATCAAGGACAGCGAGCAAGGTGCTGCCGAGGGTGCGCCGTTTATCCAAAACCATATCATCAAGGTGACGGAGCGGGCCTTCGACGACTTCGCTGGCGGCAAGCCGGACGAGGAGTTGAATCGGAGGATACTGGGGCTGTAATAAATGGATTGGGCGGCTCGTTCTTCACGGGCCGCCCAATTTCATTTTATGAAAAAAACAGCCTGTTGCCTGCTCCTCGCCATCATTGGCCTATGCTGCCGACCTCAGCACGACCTCCCCGCCAGAATCGGCCTGCTTCGGCTCGGCCATTTCGATGAAACGCATTTTGCGCAAGCGAAAAAAGAAATTGAACTATTCTACAACGCCGAAGTGATGGATTTAGGGGAGAAACCTTTACCAAAGCTGGCCTACTATGCCCCCCGCAACCGCTATCGTGCCGACAAGCTCATCGCTTGGCTGCGGGACACTCGACCTGATTCCGTTGATTTTATCATGGCTTTGACCGCCTCCGATATTTCGCACACCAAGGGCGATATAGCAGACTATGGCATCATGGGATTGGCCTACAATCCCGGCAGAAGTGGCGTGGTTTCTACGTTTAGGGTTGGTAAAGGAGCGAAGGGCAAGGCGCAAGTTGCTGACCGTTATTCAAAATTGGTGTTGCATGAACTGGGGCATAATTTCGGGCTGCCACATTGCGCCAGCTCCAAGCATTGCCTCATGCGGGACGCCTGCGGCACGGTAAAGACGCTGGATAGCGAAGCCAAACTTGTTTGTGAAAAATGCAAGGCAAGGCTCGGCAAACTGTTGCGATGAACCGAGGTCGTTTTGTCAAAAAGTATAGCATTTCACCTTCCCACGCCTTCCGTATTGATGCTTCTCAGGGCCACCCTCATTGCGCTTTCTGATTTCGAACGGATTGACTTTCAATGCAATATAAAAATCGGTTCCAGTCAGGTTTTTGTTGAAAAACCAGCT
Organism: Saprospiraceae bacterium; assembly: GCA_020848965.1. Lineage (GTDB taxonomy): Bacteria > Bacteroidota > Bacteroidia > Chitinophagales > Saprospiraceae > UBA6168. The sequence continues at coordinate 5,505 of JADLHE010000527.1, read as the reverse complement.
AGCCATATTGTCGGAACCGATGACCAGCCAGCCCAATCTTGCAGCAAAGCCAACGTGTACCCTGCTCCAATTGTACACCGATACTGGCAACGATGCCGAGAACCAGCGGTGCTGCCAGCGTGGGGTGATGGCCAGAAGGTTGCCCCGCTTGGGGCCGGGCTGGAGGCTGGGCAGCCGCTGCATGAGCAGGGCATTCACATAAAATTGCTCCGTAACAGCATAATCGGCTTGCAGGTTAAGAGCGGCGGGTAGCGCCATCTTGAACGAGGTGCCGTCCAAGGTGGCATCCGGGTCGCTCAGGCTGTTTTTGCCAAAATTATTGACGATTTGCTCAAGTTCGTCCTTGGATTTGAACTGTCCGTAGTCATCGAGGTCAATAGAGATAGTTGAGTCGAGGTCGAGTCGGTGGGCCTGTGCATCATTGTCGAACTTGATGCGCCCCAAATCCATCAAAGCTGCGCTCAATTTCAGCTTGCTCCCTTTGGCTTGGTACGAGATGCCAAGGTCTAGGCCCAAGCCCCGTCCCGATGCTTTATCAATGATTATATTGTTCTGGAAGCTAGTGCCTTGTGCAAAGCCAAACTGGCTGTTGGGCAGGCCCGCTGTGATAATATTGCCGGGCTGCCTTGTATGTTGGTAAGGCGACAGCGTTTCAAGAAAGGTAGCATCTATGCCTCGGATAAACTTTAGGCTTAGGCCAAGGCCAACTGCGCCCTTTCGGACAGGTACGCTGAAGGCGTAGTTTAGCCCGAACTCCCGCCAAGACATTTCAGCCACTTGGAACTTGGGGATTTCAAAACTTTCGTTGAATGGCCGTGCATCGTATTTGTAGTAACTGAACTGGTTGGGGATGTTCACCGAGCCGCCCATTGTCCTATTGTTGGCGAAGATACCCACCGAATGCTGATGCCCGATGCGGACTGCCAAGGCTGGCCCCATTGCAATAGCGTTTACTACTGCAAAGCGTTTGGCCCTGTTGTTGAAGAAATCAGCTATAAAGACCTTGTCGGCGGTTGGCCCTTCCTTGTCCTCGGCGAGGATGAACTCGGCATCGTTGCGGTGGCGGTAAAGGCGAAGGAGGCTCGTGTTTTTCAAAAAAACATAGTTGTTTTCTAAAAAAACACCAGCACCCACGAGGCTGACGTCCCACTTGAGCGGGTTATTGAGATTGCCAGTGGGGTTGATGGCTAGGCTGCTTACCCCAGCGTAGGTCTCCAAGCGCAGGCCGAGTTGTTCTTGCGAAAAAACGGTTGTGCACAGCATTAAGGATACTGCAAAGACGATTGCCGTGTGTTTCATGGTGTTCCTAAGTTTGAGAATGTTGTGTGGGAAAAATGAGTGCGCTTTGGCAAGCCTGGAGGAAGGACGCTCTGCAAGCGAAAATTATTGTGCCAAAATTGCCGAACAGACAATACGGCAGCGGGCGTCTATTTTGTGTTTTATGGGCAATTTTTTGATAATCAATAGTTTATGCGTAAAACTGTATGGTGTGGCCTAGAAAAGTAAATATCCTAACCGCTTCTTTTTGCATCTTCGCAACCTCATGCCTCTCAGCGCCAAACAATTCAAAACACTCAAACTCCTCTCACAATTCAAAACAACCTAGCAATGCCTTTTACCCTTGCAATTTCAAAAGCCCGAACGCCGCTAACCAAAAACCCTTGGCTCATCGCCTTCATCTTGATATTTTTGGCCGTCTGGGCGAATTCATTCATTGGCACTACGGATTTGAACAATTGGCTACTGGAAAACACGTTGGTGTTTCTCTTCCTTTTCTTCATGATATACAGCTATCGCAAGCACCAGATGAGCGACCTCAGTTATTTGCTCATTTGAGTTTACCTATGCCTGCACGTCTATGGCTCGAAATACACCTACGCCGAAAACCCCTTTGGTTACTGGCTTAAAGATGCCCTCGACCTGCCCCGCAACCACTACGACCGCATCGTGCATTTCAGTTTTGGCTTCCTGTTGGCCTATCCCATGCGAGAGTTGTTCCTGCGCACCTTCCATTTCAAACCGTGGGTGGCCTGGGTGCTGCCTATTGAGATAACCATGTCCATTTCTGCCCTCTACGAACTGATTGAATGGGCAGTGGCCGATGTGTTCTTCAAGGCACAGGGCGATGCCTATCTAGGCACGCAGGGCGATATTTGGGATGCGCAAAAAGACATTTTCTTGGCATTCAGCGGGGCAATATTGGCGACCACGATTGTTTCCAGCATCAAGAAGCTGTTCCATATTTACGAGGAGTAAGCTCGTTTTTTGCTCCGCAAAAAAAAGACAGCCCGCCGTGAGCAATCACAGCGGGCTGTCTTTTTTTGGTCGCCAACAAACTCGGTGGCTACACTTTGGGTCATCCCCAGTTCATATCCTTCACCCCAAAGGCATCCAGCACGTCGTCCGGTACGCCGGTATAGGTGTTGGGAGTATTGCCCTTGTAGCCGATGTCGGCGAAGCCGATTTCAGTTGTGTAAAAACCTGTGGCAGTCAGGTCACGCATCTTGTTGAAAAAAGCGACGCCGGGCTGCATTTCTGGTTTGGCCTTGGCCGGGTAGGCGATGTCGTCCACCACTTGTATGCGCTGCTCCGGGGTGCAATCCACGAAGGCTTTTTCGAAGCGCTTGAAGCACTCCATGTCCAGCCAGCGGAGGCCGCCCCGCATGGGTACTTGGTGCTCCGGCAGGTCTTTCACGATGAACTCGATGAACTCCGGCACGCCCGCCTCGGTGGCGCTGCCCGACACATCGTCTTTCGGGATGATGATGTCGGCGAGCACGGCAATGGTTGCCATTTCGTGTTCGTCAAAGAATTTTTCAGCCAAGAGCTTTTTGTCCCTGTCTATCTCGAACTGCTCCCTCCCTGCTGTGAGGATGTCATCACTTGCGGCAGCTTCGGTAGTTGGCTTGGCGTCCTTGCCATCGGTTTTGCAGCTCTCCCACAGCACTGCGGTGGTAACGGAGCCGACGCCTATGAATTTGAGATAATCTCGTCTTTTCATTTTTTTGATGATACTGGATACTGGATACTGGATGCTGGATACTGGATGCTGGATAGGGGCTGCTTTACGTTCCTATCCAGCATCCAGTATCCAGCATCCAGTTTCTAGTATCAAATGTTATTCTGCTTTTTCTGCTCGATAATATACTCCGCCGTGCGCATGGAGAGTGCCAAAATCGTCCAAGTACAGTTCTTGTCGCCTTGCTGCACGATGGGGCCGCCATCGGCAACGAAAAGGTTTTTGACCTCGTGCGACTGGCACCATTTGTTGAGCGGAGCCTTCTTCGGGTCGTCGCCCATGCGCACCGTGCCCACTTCGTGGATGATGCGGCCGGGTGCTTCGAGGCCGTAGTTGGTCTCTTTGCCCGCAACGCCCCAAGTGATGTCGGCGCCAAGGGCGTGCATCATTTCCTGGAAGGTTTCCTGCATGTGCTTGGCCTGGTTGATTTCGGCGTCCGTCCATTTGTAGTTGAAACGCAGGACGGGTATGCCCCATTTGTCCACCTTGTTCGGGTCTATTTCACAATAGTTGCTTTCAAGCGCAAGGCCAACGCCCCTGCCTGCCATGCCCATGCTGGAGCCGAAGAAGCGACGGTAATCCTCTTTGAGCGAAGCGCCGTAGCCGCCCGCTTCCTTGGTTTGGCCGTCCTTGGTTGGATACTTGCCGTTGATGCCCTGCATGCCAAAGCCGAAGCCGTAGCTGGGCATGCCCATGCCGCCCCAATACTCGATGTGGTAGCCACGTGGGAAATCGAGCTTCGCCTTTTTGTTGTCGAGCCACCAAGGGCTGAGGATGTGCACGCTGCCCAGCCCGTCCTCGTTGAAGCGCTTGCGGTCAAGCAGCGAAGGCATGATGCCGCCCAAGGCCACACCGGTTGAGTCGTGGAGGTATTTGCCCACTGCGCCGCTACCGTTGCCGATGCCGTTCGGGTGGCGGCTGCTCTTCGAGTTGAGCATGATGCGGGCCGAACTGCATGCGCTGGCGGCTAGGATGACGGTCTTGCCCATTACCTGGTACTCTTGCCCGTCGTCTTTGCTCACGTATGCAACGCCCGTGGCTTGTCCTTCCTTATCGGTCAAAACCTCCCGCACCATGGCGTTGCACTCCAGTTCGAGGCTGTGCTTGGTCTTGGCGGGAATGACGAGGCAGGAAGACGACGAGAAGTCGCCATAAATCCTACACGCCCTGCTGCATTGGCCGCAGTACCAGCATTTTTGGCGACCGGAGTTCGGGTCTTTCAGGTCTTCTGTCAGCACCGAGCCACGGCCCGGTATCACTGGCACGCCTATTTTTTGTCCGGCTTTTTTTATCAAAATTTCGTGGAGTCGTGGCTTCGGCGGCTTCATGAAGATGCCATCCGGGTCGTTTGGCAGCCCCTCTTTCGTGCCGTAAATGCCGAGCATCACGTCAATCTTGTCATAATACGGCTTCACGTCCTCGTAGCTGATGGGCCAGTCGTCGCCGACGCCATCGTAGCTTTTGCCCTTGAAATCGTGCGGGCCGAAACGAAGCGAGATGCGCCCCCAGTGGTTGGTGCGCCCACCGAGCATGTGCGACCGGAACCAATGGAACTCGGTGCCCTCGGCGGCGGTATAAGGCTCGCCGTCAATCTGCCAGCCGCCCATTGCCGCATCGAACTCGCCGAAGGGCCTAGTGGTGCCTGCGCCCCGGCGCAATGAAACCCACGGCGGCAACATTTGGAAACTGTGTTCACGAGGGTCGTAGTAAGGCCCGGCCTCCAGCATCAGTACCTTCAGGCCCGCTTGCGAGAGCACATAGCCCGCCATGCCGCCCCCTGCCCCTGAGCCGACTATGATGGCATCATAGACCGTGGGCTTTTTCTTTATTTGGAAATTACTCATGTGATGGTTGTTTTCTATTGAAGATTGCGGGGGGAAAGGTAGTGGGATTTTTTATTTTTGGGAAAAGGAGTTTTTGTGAGATTGACAAAGAGATGCCACAGTGTAGTGGAAACTATTTGTGATTTAAAAAAAACGAATATACGGAGTTGTTTAATTGAAAGAATGTACCACACTTTTGCACCGTGCTAAAAGAAGCACATTCAAGTAGGCCCTGACAGACGTTAGGTAAGGTGCTTGGAGTTTTTGACAAGGTGGGAGAAGTGTATGTAGAAAGTAAAAATATGACATTTTTTATTAAAAATTTTAAATTTATTTTTATGAAAGAATTTACTGTCAAGGCAGGAAATTTCGCAATCATTGCAACAAATGAAAGTACCCAATTGGTGCTTATTACAGAAACAAATCCAGTAGAAAAAAAAGTCAAATATCTGACGGACAACAAATTTTACGATTCCAGCTCAATGCAGGAAATAAAAGGACTGATACAAAGAAATGAACTTAGGTTCGGATGTTATTTACATCAAGTTTGCGAAACGGATATATCCAACATCAAAGAAATTCTGGGCAATGTCCCCAAAAGGAGGTTCCAGAGGATAATGACAACAAAGACATTTTTCTAATTCTAATTAAATAATCCAATTT
>JADLHE010000526.1 GCA_020848965.1 Saprospiraceae bacterium | reverse complement strand
TGCAATAAAAATGGATATTGCATTCAAACTCCTTTTCTTGCCTTTCTATTGCTTGACATGCAGGTGTCCAATCTTCTACAACAGGATTGAAAAAAGGGATGTTATTTAGCTTATTAATCAGCTCATTTCTCCAAGTCGTATTGGCACAAGTTCCACCGAGAAAAATCTTATTCTTGTTTGCCATTTTATCTTCTTTTTTGATTGCTGCCAACTCATCAATATTGATAAGGTTTGAACCAATATTCACTAAAAAGGAAGCTATTCCTCACCGAATTTCTCATCAAATGCTTTAAGGATTTGAAGGAATTCACGGGGCATTTTAGCGGTAACCCGTTCCAGTATGCGGTCAGGGATTTCCTTGTAAAACGCTGCCGCAATGCCACCTGCCATGCAGGCAATGGTGTCGCTATCGCCGCCGAGGGAGACGGCCAAGCGGATGGCGTGCTCATAGTCCCGGCTGTCCAGGAAGGCGACGATGGCCTGTGGCACCGAGCCTTGGCAGGTCACGTCAAATTTGTAGCCGGGCCTGATTTTTTCGATGGTGAAGCCGAGGTCGTAGCCAAATTCCGATGCGGTAAAATCCTGAATATCAGCTTTTTGCGCTCCCGTCCGAGCTAAGTAAATGGCCGCAGCAATGGCTTTTGCGCCTTTGATGCCCTCTGGGTGGTTGTGGGTCACTGCGGCGGATGCTTCTGCCATTTTCAAGGTTTCTTCCAAGGTTTTAAAGGCCAAACCGACCGGGCTGACCCGCATCGCAGAACCATTGCCGTAGCTGTTGTATGGTTGTTTTTCATCGGATTTCAGCCACTCCTTGAAGCTGCCGCCATAGCCCCGGTTCGGGTAGCGATGGGCAAAATCCCAGATATTGGCTGCGAAATCCTTTCCATGAACGAGGCTATCGGCCACGGCCATCGTCAGCACGGTATCGTCCGAAAAATTGGATAGGGGGGTGAATAGGGGGAAGCGGGTCGTCTTCACGATATGGGCATATTCATAAACAGAACCGATGACATCTCCGGCGACGGCCCCAAGCAGGGTTTTCGATGGTTTGCACATTTTGATAAAAATTAAGCGTTGAGCAAATCCCGCACTTCCATCAAGGCAAAACCGAGCAGGTTCAAACCTTTCCAAGTGTGCGGGTCTTCGATGTTCGGTGCGGTTTTGGCAAGGCCGATGCCCCAGATTCGGTCGAAAGGGCTTGCTTCCACGAGGATTTTATTGCCTGTGCGAAGGAGGAAGTCCTTCAACTCGGCATGTTGGCCGAACTTGTGCAGATTACCCTGCAAAACGATGCCGTAGCGGGCGGCTTCCCATGTCGCTTGGTCGAAGCCCCTGACCTCCCGTCCGAATTTCTTGGCTTGGGCGGGTGACTTGGCCTCTATGATTTTGGCCAACATCTCCTCGTCGTTGAAAAGCCGGGCCTTCCCGGCCATCATCCAATGCTCGGCGGTGCGGTACTGTAAACCTTCGGCCTCAAAGGGCTGCTCCCACCATTGGCTGAAACAACTTTGGGTGATGCTGCCGTCCTTGCTGGGCTGGTGTCCCCAAAAGAAAAGGTATTTGAGCTGTTCGCCTGCTTCATGGCGGGCGGTTGTGTTTGCGAGGTCGTATTTACTATCGTGAACCTTCGGTTTCATTGGTTGTATTTTTGATTTAAATTTTCACTTAATAGGACTATGTCTTCCAGCCTTGCTATTGAAGCTAGCCACCATTGAGGGATGTTTTCTGCGCCATAATAAAGCCCTGCCAAACCGCCAGCAATGGCTGCCGTGGTATCGGTATCATGGCCAAGGTTCACGGCTGCCAGCACGGTTTTTTCATAATTATCATTATTTAAAAAACACCATAAACTGGCCTCCAATGATTCAATGACGTAGCCGCCGGATTTGATGTCTTTCTGTTTAATTAAATGAATATCGGATTCAATGACTCTTTTGAAATGGGTGCGTTCATGTTCAGCAAAATCAAGACTTGTCCAGAAACCCATGACTTGTTTTTGCATGGTTTTATATGCGGTGTATTTATCCATGCCATTGAGCAGGTTTTCGGCCAATTTTAAATAAATAAGACAACTCATGGCCGCCCGTATATACCTGTGCGTCAATGCCGAAACTTCCCACGTTAATTCAAATTGCAGCCCTATGTCCATGCCTTTTATATAAAATAATAGGGGCAATATCCGCATTAAGGAACCATTACCATTGTCATATTCCTCGGCTTGGTATTTCAGCAATTTTAGCTCAGCAATTTTGCCATATTCTACAATATCCCTTATTCTTTTAATGGCGGCAGCGGTTGTCATCCCAATATCAAATACATCACCCCTTGCCGTCCATTCCATACCATATCTCCAAGCGAAAAATTGCTTGGAAATAGCTTTCAAATCATAGCCTTGAAGCAGCGAATCGGCAAGGCAGAGGGTGAGCGAGGTGTCGTCCGACCAAGTGCCAGCGGGCTGGCCGTAAGTGCCATAACCGACCATGTCTTTTGCTGGGCTATGCTCAAGTTCTTCACGGGTTTTGAACTCGAATGGCACACCCAAGGCATCGCCGACGGCGACACCAAGCAAAGCGTTTGAAACTGGATTAAAGGTCATATTGTGAAGCTTATTTGTCAAAGTATTCTATAAATGGGGTTATGAATCTTTCATCCCTCGCATAGACTGCAAACACGATTTTCTCAAAATCATGTTTAAAGCGAGTGTCAATGACTTCTTTGAAGCATTTCGCAATCTCGGCTGGGTCGTTTTGGAACACTCCACAGCCCCATGCGCCAAGGATGATGGTTTTATGGCCATGTGCCAGAGCTATAGCCAGCACTTTTTCCATGCGCCGCTTCATTACCGTTTCGATTTCGGGCAATCGCTCCGGCTCCCGGTGCTTGATAACCCCGGTATTCACCGCTGGAGCCGTGATGATGGAAGCCTTCATCAGTTCATCAACGGTTGTACCATCGTCCTTTTTCAAGATGGGCACACTTGGACTGTAAATCATATAATCCGTGTAAAAACAGGATTTCGTGTGGCGATTGGCTTCGTAATAGGCCGTTGCCCCAAGCTGACAAGGGTAAAGCCCCGACGACCTTGCTATGCTTTCCTCTTGGGCTTGTGCGCCGCCAAGGAAGCCGCCGCCTGGGTTCTTTGCCGAGGCGAAATTGAGGCAAAGTACATCTTTTCGACCTTCTTCCAAAAGCCGAAGAATGGCCCCCAAACTGCTCTCCCTTGTCACTTCGATGGTGGTGTTCCCGGTGGCCACGGGTTGATGTCGAACAATCAATTCATCCAACATAGTTGGCGTGTAAACGATGGTGTTTTCCACGGCAAAATGCTGTTGCTCCGCAATGGGTATAACCTCGCCCATTGGCGTTTCAAAACGACCGTTTTTCAGGATTTCAAGCGTGTCTTCGGCAATTTGCCGAAGGTTGTTTTTCGGATTCATTGTGATGATTTATTGTTCAAAAATAGTTTCGAAAACATCTGCCAACGCAATTTGCCGGACGCTGGGATGCTCGATATGCTTGAAACTATCCGTTGTGAAAATCCCGTCCAGCGCTGCCTCCAGTTTTTCAAAACCATGACTGAAAATCCCGTGCGAAACGGCGAGATAGACCCGTCCCGCCCCTTTTTTGCGCAGCGCCTCCGCAATGCCGAGGAAAGTGCCGCCACCGTCGCAGATGTCGTCGGTGATGAGGCAATCCTTTCCTTTCAGGTCGTCGCTGAAAACGGAGAAGCCGCTGAGTTGCCCGGTCTTCACGTCTCTGATTTTTTCGCAGGCCACCACCTCCATACCGCCGAGCTGCTGGGCGAGTTTGTGGGTTTTCTTGGTGGCCCCAGCGTCAGGCGCCACTAGGCAAAGCGATTGATTGTCAAGTTGTTGCAAGGCTTTTTGCACAAAAGGCAGGTTGGTCGTCACCTGTACCCGGTCCAGCAGGGCGGGCGTCACATCGGAGTGCGGGTCGAAGACCAGTACCCGTTCGTAAGCCTGTGCATTGATGATTTGGGCATAGACCTTTACCGAAAGTGGCTCGCCGGGCACCATCATCCGGTCTTGCCGGGCGGCGGGGAAATAAGGCAGCCATGCGCTGATTTTTCGGAATCTGGCCCTACGTAGGGCGTCCGTGGCCATCAGCAGTTGCAGGAAAGCCTCCGAGTTCGTCACCCGCTGTGCGATGAGGATTTCTTCTTCACGGTCACTTGGCAAAGCACCCAATTTGATATGTGGCTCGCCGCCATTGAAGGTGAAAGCCTCGAAGGGGATGGCCTCGATTTGTGGCGGCATCTGGAAGCCGAGCGAAAGGTTCAATATCTTCATTTGCGTAAATTTGACGCAAAAATACATTTAGCGTAATTATGACGCAAATATTTTTTTGAATTTTTTTTACACCTACTTGATATCAAACAAAAATCCCTTCTCTTTCAAGGCATTGTATTGCTCCACATCAAAAGCATAGAGCTTGCCGGGGCGGCCTTTGTCGGCTGTTGCGGCCTTGGCGGGCAGTTCGTTCAGTATGCCAAAGCCCATGAATTTCTTTCGGAAGTTGCGGCGGTCAATGGATTGGTCGAGGATGGTCATGTAGAGGCGCTCCAAATCGCCGAAGGGGAACTGAGGGTCGAGCAGGTTCAGTCCGATGGGTTCATAGGTAAGCTTGCTCCGTAGGCGATGGAGGGCCATGTCTAGGATGTGGTGGTGGTCAAAAGCGAGCGGTGGAAGGTCTTTGGTGTCGAACCAAGCTACCTCGGCGGCATCGGTTGCCGCCACGATTTGGAAATCGGAGGGGCGCACCAGCCCGAAATAGGCCACACTGACCACCCGGTGTCGGGGGTCACGGCCCGGCTCGCCGAAGGTATAGAGCTGTTCTAGGTAATTGATTTTGATGCCCGTTTCTTCCTCCAATTCCCGTCGAACAGCCTGTTCCAAGCTTTCGTTTTCTAAGACGAACCCGCCCGGCAGCGCCCAATGCCCCTCGAAGGGCGGGTACTTCCGGCGCACGAGCGCCACGAAAAGCTGCTCGTGTTGGTAGCCGAAAACGACGGCGTCGGTGGCAAGTTGGATGGACATGCTGAAATGCTGTTTTGCGGCAAAAATAGGTTTCCCAACCATTTTTCAACTAAACAAAAAAGGCGCTGAGAATCAAATCCCAGCGCCTTTCACAGGCTTTGAAGGCTAAAACTTATTTCATGGCTTCCAATGCGCCATTGAAAGTCACCTTTGCCACTTTTGCTACTTTATCGGCAACCAGGGATGGTATTTCAACCCCATAGTCGGCCAAGGTGAGCGAGAAGTCGGCTTTGGTGCTCACTTTGCCACCTTTTACGGTAACCGTAGCAGGAGCCGTCAGCGATTTGGTGACGCCGTGAACGGTCATATTGCCAGATACACTGATACTGTAAGTACCGTCTTGTTTAAAATTGACCTTCGATGTGTCAACGATTTTGCCTTTGAAAGTGGCCTTCGGGAACTTGGTGCTTTCCACGTAGTTCTCGTTGAAATGCTCTTGCATCAAGGCTTTTTCAAACTGAAAGCTTTTCATCAGCACAGCAGCTTCCACGGCGCCCGTGCCAGCGTCAATGACGATGGTGCCAGTGCTGGTTTTGGCGTCAATCTGTTCTGGTGAACTTTTAGACGTAGCGTCAAAGGACACATTGGCGCTTTTGGTGAAAATACGTTGTGCAGACAGCAGGATGGGCGCTCCAAAGAGCAGGGCCAACAAGGTTAATTTTAAATTCTTCATTTTAGCGTTCAATTTTTTTTGTGGAAACGGCGGGTGTTTTTTACCGTCGTTCTTATTTATGACGACAAAATAACGTCGCTGCCACATCCTTCTGTCTTAACGAAATCATAATGTAGTCCTGAACGGGCAAAACTATCGGCTGAGCAGGGGGATTCCCTGTTTTTAAATCGTGAATACCCTCGAAATATTGAAGCCGAGGCGGAAGCCCTTGCTGCCCCAACTGTCGGCTGTGCGGGAGTAGAACTGGTTCTCTGTCAGGCCAAACGAGTTGGTAAGATGCATTTGGAAAACGTGCCCCCCCGTTTCAATATCAATGCCCACGCCAAAGCTATCGTAATACTCCTGTTTGGCATAATCGTTGGCACGCCAGCCGTATTCGGCGGTGATGGCCAAGCGCTGGGTGAGTTTGTACCTTGCTGCTGCCGCAACGATGATGACGTCGTTTTTGTCGCCAAGGTCGTCGGCGAGGTTGTGGTGAACGAGGGTCGGCGCTATTTGCAGCGAAAACTCGTCGTTGAACTTGCGGCCCACGATGATTTGGTGGCAATAAGAAAGCCTGCTGCTGAAATTCCCATACTTATCCACGTTGAGGAGGCCATCGTCGGCGTCTTTCAGCGAAGTGGCATAAATGCCTGAGAACAAAGTCACGCTCACTGGCGGCTTTGAATCGTCGCTTTGGCGCAGTAGGCGGTATTTGGCGAAGCCATCGAAGGTCTTGTCCACGTTGGAGCGGCCGATGCCCAGTGCAAGGCGGCCATCATAGCTGTACTCCAAACTGAGGCGGATGCTGGCCCCGCCGTCCAAGCCCCAAAAATTGTAGCCCTTGGTATTGAAGTTTCCAAACCGGTGGGCAATGCGGAAGTCGAGGGTGCGCTCACCGGGGACTTCCAGTGTATGGAAATTGATGAGGCGGGTTCCTTTAAAAGTGGCATAGACCGGGCCATGTACCGCTTCTGGGTCGCCCAAGGCGCTTAGCATATCGTCTTGTGCAGTAGCACGGAAAAGCAAAACTGACAAGCACAAGGTAAGGGTAAGTATTTTCTTCATAAAACTATGATTATTAGCGATTTGTGAAATGAGGCTTAGTTGTTCGGGGCACCGTCGGCAATCCATTGGCCGATTTTGGTGATGGAGCAATCGTCAATCTTGGAGCTGCTGCCGGACGGCATTTGAGAGGCATTGCCATCCCAAATGATGGAACTGTACAACTTGCCGCTGTCCACTTGCTCCTTCACGCCAACGTAGGTGCTGAGGTCAATGCCGCTGTTGCTGCCCCCGCTGTGGCAGGCAACGCTGACCGAATTGCAACTGCCGCTCATGATGGGCACGATGTCGGCGGCGAATGAGACCGAAGTCGGGTCACAGTTGATTTCAGGGTGCAGCTCGGCGAGGTTGTCGTAATTGCAACTGCCCAAGCCTGCCAGCAACAACGCCAGCGCAAAAAGGATGAATGTAGTTGTTTTTAACATGATTAAGATTGATTAAAACAGGATTGTTGGTCAACTATTTAGAGCAGGGAGCACTTTGCCCGCTGCCTCGCCGAAGCCGATTCGGATGCCATTGCGCTCGCCCCAGCCCCGCAGCGTCACCGTGTCGCCGTCGTTGATGAACTTGCGCTCCGAACCGTCAGAGAGTTTTATTGGGTTGGTGCCACGCCAAGTGAGTTCCATCATGGAGCCGAAGCTGTCCGGCGTTGGGCCGCTGATGGTGCCGCTGCCGCAGAGGTCGCCCACGCTCATATTACAGCCGTTCACGGTGTGGTGTGCCAATTGCTGCGCCATGTTCCAATACATATACTTGAAATTGGAACGGCTGATGGTGGCCTTCGCCCCGCTTTCCGACTCGATTTCCACTTCCAAGTTTATGTCAAAGCTCTTTTCTCCTTCAAATTGAAGGTATGGGAACGGCTTAGGGTCTTGTGCCGGGCCAGCTACCCGAAACGGCTCCAAGGCATCCAGTGTGACCACCCACGGGCTGACGGTCGAAGCGAAATTCTTCGCCAAGAACGGCCCCAAGGGTTGATACTCCCAGCCTTGTATGTCCCTCGCCGACCAATCGTTGAACAGCATGAGGCCGAAGATATAATCCTCTGCCTGTTCTATACGTATTGGCTTGCCCAACGGATTTGATTTCCCCACGACAAAAGCCATTTCCAGCTCAAAATCCAACAGTTTCGTTGGGCCAAAAACGGGTTGCTCAGCGCCCGGCGGCAACATCTGGCCTTGTGGGCGCACGACGGACGTGCCCGATGCCACAATGCTCGATGCCCGCCCGTGATAGCCGACCGGAATATGCTTCCAGTTGGGCAGCAGCGGGTTGTCGGGCCGCAGCATCTTGCCGATGTTCGTGGCATGCTCCAAGCTGGAATAGAAGTCCGTATAATCACCGACCTGCACGGGCATGAGCAATTCCACCTTATCCATTGGGTGCAGGAAATGCCATCCAAGTTGCTTGGTCTCCTCGTTTTCTGCGTCGAGGATTTCGGCGAGTCTATCACGCAACTCCCGAACCTTGGCCTTGCCAAGCGCCATCAGGTCGTTGATGTAACGGTTGTTGAACACCTCGTGGTCCAGTTCGAGGTCGTCGAGGAGGTCCATGTAGTTTAGCACGGCAAGGTCCACCACGTTTTCGCCAATGGCGGTGCAAAGTCGTGGCGAAGGGTTGCTCTTTGTGCGGAACACGCCAAAAGGCAGGTTTTGAATCGGGAAATCGCTTCCCGCAGGCACATCTACCCACGAGCGGCGGGTAGGGTCATTGGCTTTAATCATTTGAATGATTGTTGGGATTGCTTGATTGTTTGATTGCTGAGCAATAAGATGGTATGCCGCTCAACAATCAAACAATTCAACAATCAAGCAATCGCTTTATTTTTCAAGTACAATTTTCTTCGTCAAAACGCCACTTTCGCTGCGCAAGCGCAACAGATAGACCCCAGTAGGCATAGCCGATAGGTCGAAACTGACGGACTTGCTGCCGATGGCAATGGTTTGCTCCTTCAGCAAAACGCCGTTCACGCTGTGCAGCGTGGCATCCATTTTTTCTTCGGTTGTTTTCGAGAAAACGGCATTTACCAGCCCAGACGTCGGGTTTGGCGCTATGTTGACGCTCAGGCCATTCAACTCGGTCGTGCTGTTCACTGGCCAAGTAGTGAAGCTGAAGGCCACTGGCTCCAAGCCTTGGCCACAGCTATTGAAAGCATACACGTGCCAATAGTAAACCGTGTTTACGTTCAAGGCATTGACCAAGGTCAGCACCGACTGCGAAGTGGAGGTGAAGAACACCACATCGTTGAAATCAGGGTCGGTGGCCACTTCCACAAAATAGCTCGTTGCGCCAGCGACCGTGTTCCAATCCAGTGTTGGCTTCACGTTTACTTGGGTTATGCCATTGGCAGGAGCCACCAAAGTAGGCGCAGCCGCAAAGGCTGTCACGACCAAGGTGAAATTTTCGGAAACGGTATGGACGCCGTCGTTGCCCGTCACCGTGATATTGTAGCTGCCGGGGGCCACATTGCTCAAGCTGATGGCAATGGACTGCGTGGTGTTTGGCGGCACTGGGTTTTGCAGGAAGGAGGCGCTCGCACCTGTTGGAAGCCCTGCAACGGCGAGGGTTACACCATTTGCCGAAAAGCATTTTCCGATGTTGAGGCTCACATTGCTGTTGCCCGTAGGGCAACTTGAAATGGAGCTTTGCGCAACATTGAACGAAAGGTCATCCAGCGTGGTGAAAAGCTGCGGGTCGGTGGACAAAGAAACGCCGCACTGGTTGGCCGCTGAAACTGACCAATAGTAGCTCGTGCAAGGTTCCAAACCATTGGCAATCAACGAAGCCTGCGTGGAAGTGCCTTGGAAGACCGGGTTGGTCATGTTGATGTCGGTGGCAACGCTTACTTGGTAGCTCGTGCCCACGTTCGACCAAGAAAAGACTGGGCTGGTGCTTACGTCAGTGGCATTCGGTGCCGGTGAAATCGTGGTTGGTGCGGCTGGCTCGCTCAGCACGTTCCACTGCACAGTGGCGGTAGCCGTGTTGTTCATGGCATCGGTGGCCGTGAGGTCGAAACTATAATTGCCCGGAGTCACTGTGCCACTCACCACTACCGTGACCTGTGCGCCCGGTTGGGCGGGGTTGGGTGTGATGGTGGCCGTAGCGCCCGGCGGCAAACCCGATGCAGCAAGCGTGACGCCGCCCGATTCATCGAAAGCGGTGCCGAGTTGGGCTGTGAACGTAACGGAAGCCCCTGAACAACCTGAAACGGTCGTTGCCGATGGTGTCACGGACATATCGTTGGGCTCGGTCGTGCTAATATCGAGGCCCCAGCTCTGGAGCGCACCACCGTCTTGGTTGACATCGTCATAAACCGTGAGCGTCCAAACGCCCGCTGCTGGCTGGCCATTGAACGCCGATAA
Organism: Saprospiraceae bacterium; assembly: GCA_020848965.1. Lineage (GTDB taxonomy): Bacteria > Bacteroidota > Bacteroidia > Chitinophagales > Saprospiraceae > UBA6168. The sequence goes on along the minus strand of JADLHE010000526.1, from coordinate 1,550 downwards.
CAGTTCCAATGGCTGGAAACTGCCTTCAATGGCTGGGACGTTATTGCTACAGGCTTGGCTGAAATCAGCGTAGGTGAACGAAGCCTCGTCATCAAAACTAACGCTTATGTCATCGTCTTGGCAATCGCCGCTGTTGGGGTTTCCAAAAATGGCAATGGTAGTGCCGGAGGGCGAGGTCAGTTCCACCCGTAGGTCGCCGACCCAAGTGTGCATGATGTAGAGATTGGTCAAGTTGATGTCGTCCACAAAGCCGCTGCTGGTCACGTTCAGCGTGGAGGTGACGGAAATGCCGCCTGCTTGCGAAATCGTGACGGGCACGTTTACGGAAGCAAGTGTCGAGCAGGTGACAGCACCCGTGGTGAAGCTATTTGGCACGGCTGGCCATTCGCCTTGGCCGCAGATGTTCTCGCCCCGCACCCGCCAGTAGTAAGTGTTCTGCGAAATGAGCGAAACAGCGGTGGAATAGCTGCCATTGATAAGGTTCGTGGCTGTTTCGATGATGTTCGAAAAAGCGGCGTCCGTAGCAATTTCGATGGTGTATTTGGTGTTCGGCGAGGCTGCCCATTGGTAACTAGGCGTAAGGCCGATACCCGTTGCCCCGTCGGTGGGGAAGGTGAGTGCAGGTGCGGCGGGGGCTTGCGGAGCAACAAAGAACTGCAAGTTTGCGCTGTTGGATTCCGTGCCGTCCGTGCCTTCCAATTTGAAGCCATAAGTGCCTTCGGCCAATGAGGCCGTGCCGCTCAGGGTCAGCGTGGTGCTGCCGCCCGGTGCCACGGGGTTTTGGGCAAAAGTAGCGGTGATGCCCGCTGGCAAATTGGCGGCGGACAGGGTGACGTTGCTGGTGAAATTGGCGCTCACGTTCACGGAATAAACCACCTCGGCGGGGGCGCAGATGGAGATGTTCGTGGGCGTGCCTTCCACGAAATAGCTGCATTGTAGCGCTGCCCGACCGTCGAGGGTTATGATGCCCGTGTTGTCGGGGTCGAGCCAAGGCTTCAAGCTGTTGCCGATGGCGCCGCCGCCCGTCCAAGAGCGGTGGAACCAGCCGTAGGAGTCCAGTTCGTTGTTGCCGCAGGCGGCAAAACCACCGTGCAACTGGCCAACTACCCGCTTTTGGTTGTTGAAAAGCGGGGAGCCTGACGAACCGCCTTCGGTCGTGCCGATGTCCCAATCGGGGATGGTGATATGTGTGCCGTTCGGGTTCGGGCTGCTGCCGTTGTAATCCGAGACGAAAGTGGGGTCGAACTCAAAACTGATGCGCTTTTCGTCGGTATTGGGGTGGTGGATGGCGATGACCGTATCGCCCGGGGCGAAATCTTCGGCGCTCCAGCCTGCGAAGAAGGCATTGGCCGTTGCGGGAATGGGGTCGTCCAACTGCACCAAGGTGAAGTCAGATGGCGAATAAGTGGCTTTCAGCACCGAGCCGGTGTTGAAATTGCTGAGCGAACCATTGCCGCCGCCGCCGCTGGCCGGGCTATTGGGCTGGCGGCAGCTGCTGTTGAAGAAATTCCAATAAGCGACCATGGAAGGCGCTTCGCTGGCCGTGATGC
>JADLHE010000525.1 GCA_020848965.1 Saprospiraceae bacterium | reverse complement strand
CACCGCCACCAACGCCGTGGCGCACGACATCAACGCTACCCGGCTGGCCGCCCTGCCCGGCACACTGCACCTTTTCAAGGCAAAAATCGAGAACGATTTCCCGCAATTCAGCTACCCGACGGACGAGACGCTGGAGTTCAAAATCGGGTCGCAGGTCATGTTCGTGAAGAACGACATCCAGCCGGAGAAGCGCTTTTACAATGGAAAAATAGGGCAGATAACCCAATTTGCCGACGGCGAAATCCATGTGCGCTGCCCCAACGAGCCGTCCGACATCATCGTGACGCCCGTGGAATGGCAGAACGTGAAGTACAGCCTCAACGAAAAGACGAAGGAGGTGGACGAGGAACTCTTAGGCACCTTCACGCAGTACCCGCTCAAGCTGGCCTGGGCCATCACCATCCACAAGAGCCAGGGCCTCACCTTCGAGCGGGCCATCATTGATGCGCAGGCGGCCTTTGCGCACGGACAGGTGTATGTGGCGCTCAGTCGCTGCAAGAGTTTTGAGGGCATCGTGCTGCGCACAAAAATCGGCTGGTCGGCAGTGAAAACGGACTCGGTCGTGAAGAACTACACCGAGGAGGCCGAGCGCAACGCCCCCAACGAGGCGCAACTGCAACAGGCCAAGCGGGAGTACCAGCAGTCGTTGTTGGTGGAGCTTTTCAGTTTCAAGGCATCCAAGCGCCACTTCGACCAATTGCACCGCACCTACAAGGAGCACGAGAACACGCTGACGACGGCGGCCCTCCGGCAATTGCAGGCGCTGACCGACAAGGCACGGGGCGAGGTCTTTGAAATGGCGGAGAAATTCGGGCCATCGCTGAACCACTATTTTGCGCAGCAACGAATGCCCGAGGCCAACGAGGCACTGCAAGAGCGACTGAAAAAAGCGGGCGGCTATTTCATGGAAAAAATCGGCGAGCTGCTGCCGGAGGCCAAGGCCATCCCCACCTTGACGGACAACAAGGCCGTGAAGAAGCAGGCCGTGGAGCAATTGGAGGCGCTGCAAAAGGAGCTTTTCATCAAAAACGCCTGCTTCGCAAAATGCGTGGACGTCTTCTCGGCCACCGCCTACGTGCGCACCAAGGCCGATTCGGAACTCGATTTTGCGAAGCAAAAAGCCAATGCCACGGCCAGCCCAAGCAGCAGCGCCCCACGGGACGTTCCGCACCCCGCCCTGTTCAACCTGCTGATGCGCTGGCGGGACGAAACCGCCGCCGACAACGGCGTGGAAGGCTGGGGCGTGCTGCCCACCAGCGCCGTGCGGGAATTGGTGAACTACCTGCCCACCGACACCGCCAACCTGCGCCGCATCAAGGGCATCGGGGAGGTGAAGGTGAAAATGTTCGGGGCGGCCATCGTTGGCATCATCGAAAAATACTGCACGGAGAAGCAAATCCCGGTGAACCTGCTCGCCAGCGCAGCACCTCCGCCACCGCCCAAGCCGCCCAAAGTGGACACCAAGCAAGTGAGCCTCGACATGTTGAAATCGGGCAAGACCATTGATGAAATCGCTCAAGAGCGGGGCTTCGTGCGGGGCACTATCGAGGGGCATTTGGCGCATTTCGTGGGCACGGGCGAGTTGGATGTTTACGCTGTGTTGCCGAAGGAGCAGGTGGAAGAAATCAGTGCGTTTTTCATCGAACACCAGTCAACAGGGACGCAGCCAGCGAAGGAGCATTTTGGGGAGAAATACGATTATGGGGTGCTTCGGATGGTGCTGACGCATTTGAAAAGGAACGGGGATGTGGCGAGTGGGGGCGGGGATTTGCCGATATGACAAACCCTTGGCGAAACCACCCGCAAAACCCTATCTTTGCGAAGCACCGCAACAAAAAAGCAGCCTAAAAACATGAATCCATTTCGCATCACATCGCTGGAAGCCCACCAGATTGGCCCGTTTGGCGACCTGAAAATGACATTCCCGGAAAAGCCAGCTGGCATGGAGGACAAGGCGGAGGTGCATATTTTGACGGGAGAGAATGGGACGGGAAAGAGTACGGTGTTGGAGATGATTGTCTCTGCAATTGGTGGCAGCGATATTAATCCTGAAAAATGTCGTAACAAGCCTACCAACGAAATCAGATTAAAAGTAGATTCCACCTACGGCATTCTGCGAAATAATCACCCCAATAGTGATCCAAAAGTTAGATTAATACCCGGTGGATATGCTTCTCATGGGGCTGAATTTGGGCCAGCGTCAAAAGTAGCTTTCGCATATTCTGGTTTTCGCCGCTTTGGTAAAGTAATCATATCATCTATACATGAAATTGACAGTCATCCTCTTGAGAACGCACTCGATTTCCAAAACTCAATTAACGCAAAGGATATTTTGCAATGGATTGCAAACAATATAGCGAAGGAAGCTTTGGCAAAAAGTCAAAATGATTTAATTGGCGCCAAGCGGTTTCAGGTATCTATAAGCCAGCTAGAGGATGTAATTTCCAGCATTATTGAAAAACCTGTAAAGTTTGTATTTGAATACAATCCGATGGCCATCCTCATCGAAGTCAACCACGAGCGCCTCGACTTCAACCTCCTTCCCGACGGCCTAAACAGCATCATCTCTTGGCTGGCCGACCTGCTCATGCGCATGGATAGGGTGAAATGGGTGGACGATATCCCCGTTTTCGAGCGGAACTTTATCTTGTTTTTGGATGAAATAGAAGTACACATGCACCCCCGCTGGCAGCGGAAGATACTCCCGGCGGTGCAGGGGCTGTTCCCGAATGCGCAGATTTTCATCTCCACGCACTCGCCCTTCGTCATCAACTCGGTGGATGGGGCTTGGATTCACCGCCTCGTGAAGCCCAATGGGGATAGTGTGGCCTTGGAGCCTGTCTTGAGCGAAGATGGGAAGAGCATCAACCAGGTGTTGGAGGAGATTTTTGATGTCACCGAGCGATTTGGCGTAGGGGTTGAAGCCGATTTGAAGGCGTTTTACGAAGTAAGGAACAGGCTGATTAAAAACGGTTCGAGCAACGGGAAAGAGGAGGAGGAGTTGAAACAAATTGCTAAAAAACTGCAAGGCCAAAGCACTACGCTCGACCAAATCGTGGCCATGGAAATCCGGCAACTGAACCGCATCAAACAATTGGAAATCAATGTTTAACCCAAACCGCCGTGAGACAATTCAAACGAACACAAGCTCCCGATTTTCTTGCCGAAAACGCCGCTGCGTGGGGGCAGGAATATGCCGAAAAGCGAAGGCAAAACCCATCTTATCGTTTTAATTGGAAAAGCCATAAAGGGCAACGTGTAAACCAATTGATTGAACCATTGCTGAAGGCAATGACTGACCATCATTGTGCCTATTGCGACCATTTCCCTTCGCAAACATCTGACGATACCATTGACCATTTTGGGCCAAAGAGCGATGAGCGTTTTTATTTGTTGGCTTATGAATGGACGAACCTTTACTCCGGCTGCGCCGATTGCCAAAAAGTGAAGAACGAGCAGTACGATGAGGCCCTCCTTCGCCCCGATTCGGATGATTTTTCTTTTGAACGATATTTTACCTACGATTACGACCACCACAAAATTGAAGTGAGGGGCGATGCAAGCCCCGACGACCAATATTGTGCTGTTACCACAATTAGAATTTTCGGACTGAACAGGAAAGGGCTGACGGATGCAAGGCGCCATGCTTGGGAACGCTATATTGGCAAAAACCAAGCGGACATCAATCTACTCGATTTTCCTTACCGCTTCATGTTCGAGCTATAATCTTTCCGAAATCTCCCCCACCCCCTTCCTGCTCCTCGCCGTCAGTTCCCTCGTCCTGAAAGGCTCTTCCAGCTTCTCCGCCTCGTCCAAATACCCGAGGGCAAGGAAGGCGACAGGCTCCAAAATATCCGCATCCAAGTTCAGCATTTCAATGGTTTTCGCTTTGTCAAAACCCGCCATCGGGTGGCCGTGGATGCTCATAGCTGTGGCTTGTAGCATGAGCGTGGCGTTGGCAGCGCCGAGGTCGTGCATAGCCCAGTTGTTGGGCTTGCCCTCGGCGTTCACTTTGTGGATGCAACTGACCATCAGCACGGCAGCATTAGCGCACCAAGGCTGGTTGCCGAGCATGAGGCATGACCATATTTTCTGGAAAGCCTCCGTGTCGGCATGATGGGCATAGATGTAGTGCCAAGGCTGGCTGTTGTTGGCGCTGAAGGCCCAAGAAGCGGCTTCGAGGAGCGTTTCCACATCCGCTTGCGCAATGGCCTTTTCAGAAAAAGACCGGGCACTCCAACGGGAGCGGATAAGGTCTTGCACAGGGTGTTCGGTAATTGCGATTTTGATAGTATTGGCGTCCATGCTGCTGTGTTTAACAAGTGTTTTTAGCTCTGGTGAAAGGACTACTTGAACACCTAAAGCACCATTCTGTTTAATGGGTTCAAATTATCTGCCATTGAACCTTTAAGCCTAACTTTGTACATCACATTGGAATTAGCACCATCTCAACTAAGCACAGATGACAAAGCATGCAAGTCCAATAACCCGACTACCGCTGATTTTGGTTACAAAAATCTCGCTCGTTTTACTGTTGGCGTGCTTGGCAGCCGCATCTCGCCCGTTGTCGGCACCCAAGTTTAAACTGTTGGTCTTTGAAGGCTCCGATTGGTGCACCAACTGTTGGCGGCTTGAAAAGAACATACTTTCCGACAGTGTTTTCATCAGCCGCAGTGCTGAAATGGGCATCGAGGTTGAAAGGATTGATTTTCCCCAACGGAAAAAACTCTCGGACGAAGTGCGCATCCACAATGAGTCGGTGGCAACGCAATACAATTTTGATGGGAGCTTCCCGACGCTCCTCCTCGCACGGGTGGATACTTTTTTGTTCCAAAAAATCAGGTATTCCAACCAAGGCACGGATGAATTTCTACAGGAAATAGCCGCCCGAAAAAGTGCCCTCGAATGAAGGAGTTTGCCGTGGAGCAAAAATTGATGGGCAGCGCTTTTAAATTGGCGGTGGTGGCCAATGACGAGGGTTTTGCCCGCAGGCAACTGGACTTGGGCATTGGTGAAATCTCCCGTATTGAGAACCTGCTTTCAGAGTTCAAGCCTAATTCCACCACTTCCAGACTGAACGCCAAGGCAGGCAGCCAGCCAGTCGAAGTGGAGCAAGAATGCTTTGATTTGCTGGAAAGGTGCTTGCAGATTTCAAGGCTGTCCCGTGGCTGCTTCGATATCACCGTCAGTCCGCTGAAAAAGCTGTATGATTTCAAAAATGGAAATTTTGATTTCCCGACCCAATCTCGCATTGACGATGCACGCCAAGCGGTCGGCTATGAAAAAATCCAGCTCGACCGGACGAGCCTGAGCGTTCGGTTTCTTCACCCCGATTTGAAACTGGGCTTTGCGGCCATCGGCAAGGGCTACGCCGCCGACCGGGTAAAGCAATTGTGGAAGGGGCAGGGCGTCCAATCAGGCTACGTGAACGCCAGCGGCGACCTGTCGGCTTTCGGTACACGACCCGACGGTGGCCCTTGGAAAATCGGCATCGCCAACCCCGACGACCAAAGTTCGGCGCTGTTCTATGTGCCGCTCGACCATGCCTCGGCAGCCACTTCGGGCGATTACGAGCAGTTTTTTATGTATCAAAACAAGCGATATTCGCATAATATCAACCCAATTACGGGTTTCCCCCTGTCTGGCTTGAAAAGCGTGACCATATTTTCGCCATCCGCCGAACTTTCGGATGCGCTGGCCACAGCGGTCTATGTCATGGGGGCAAGTGCAGGCATTTCCTTCGTCAACGAACTGCCCCGAACGCACTGCGTAATGATAGACGACCGCAACGGCATCCATTTTTCAAAACATTTGAAATATGAAAAATCGAAATAAAATGGCCATTCTGCTGGGATTTTGCTCCCTGATGGCCTCCTGCACCAGCCTCAAGCCCTACGAGATGGTGTACGTCAAAGACGCCGAAATGCAGATGGGCGACGAGGCCGGAAAAAAATTCGAGAACTACGTTCAATCCATCCGGGAAGGGGCAATGCCTGCTGCCAGCCAGAAGGCCAGCGGTGGTTGTGGCTGCAATTGATTGAGCTATGGTACGGATAAAAAAACGCTTCGCCCTCGGCTGCTTCGTGCTGTCCAACTGTTTTGCGCAAGCGCAAACACCGCCAGACAGCATACCTCCCCCACCCAGCAAAACCGAAATAGAACTGGTGTACAGCCACTATATCCAAGAGGGCAACCACTCCGCCGTCACAGGCGGGGAAGGCACCGAAAAACTGATGGTTTATGGGCCTTCGTTCAACCTAAAAAACACCCGCAAGAAACGGACGCTCACGCTCAACCTTGGCTCCGACCTGATTACCTCCGCCTCCACCGACCGTATTGATTTCGTGATGTCCTCCGCTTCAAAACACGATGCACGAAACTATGTGAACGCAGCTTATACCCTCAAATCTGAAAAACGGGGCCTTAGCTTCACGGGCGGGGCAGGTATTTCGATGGAAAGCGATTATCTATCGCTTTCGCAAACACTTGGCATTGTGAAAACCGACAAGCACGAATTGCGCACACTTTCTGCCAGCTTGCAGGCCTTCAACGATGACTTGCGATGGGGGCGTTTAAACCCGGACTATTATCGGCCCGTGAAATTGGTCTATCCAATTGAGCTGCGCAAAACGGAATGGTTCGATGAGTACCGCCGCCAATCCTATACCCTGAAAATGGGTTGGACACAGGTCGTCAACAAGCGCAATGTGGTAGGTATTTTTCCAGAATTCGGCTTGCAAAAAGGCTTGCTGTCCACGCCGTTTCACCGAATTTTTTTCCAGGATGGAGAAAAGGCCGTGGAAAAATTGCCAGACAAGCGGCTCAAAGGGCTGGCTGCATTCAAGTGGAACAGGTTCGTGGGTGGCCGAACCATCATCAAAAGCACTTTAAGTGCCTATACCGACGATTGGGGCATCGTATCAGTTTCCGTGGAGAACGAAACTGCGGTTAAGTTTTCTGGGCTATTCACCTTGGTGCCACATCTTCGCTTTTATGCCCAAAAAGCCTCGCCTTACTTCGCCAAAAAGGGCCTACACACTAGCGATGAGCCCTATTTTACCTCCGACTTTGACCTCTCCAAATTCCATTCCTACAAGGCAGGCATGCGGCTCAAGTATTACCCCCGAAACCTGCACCCCAGACGATGGCTCGTCAACGGCTGGAACCTCGACTATGCCTTGTATTTCAGGTCGGATGGGCTATCAGCGCATATATTCACTTTGTCTTTCGACCTAAGTTTTACAAAAACATAAAAGGCCAAAGCTTATTCGTCTTTGAATTGTGCGGGAATATGGCTGCCATCGCAGTACGGCTTGTTCTTGGATTGGCCGCAGCGACAGAAAGCGGTCACCTTGCTCTTGTTCTCTTCAGTACCATCGGGACGCTTTACGATGATATTGCCATAGACTAGCAGCGGACCATTGGGCATGACCTCAATTTTAGCTTCGGCTGCCACTTCCGCCGGGGCGTTTTCCTCATTGTTTAAGTAAAAAGTCAATGCACCGCTTGGGCATTTCTTCACTTGTTCGATGATGCGCTCGGTGCTGGCGGCTTCCGGTTTTATCCAAGGGCGCTCCCTCGGATTGAAGACTTCGGGCAGGCCCGTGGCATGTTTCCAGCAGATGGTGGAGTGGATGCAGGTGGCGGGTTTCCAGACGATGGTGACCTCGCCGTTGGTGTAGTGCTTGGTGATGTCTTTGTCCAT
>JADLHE010000524.1 GCA_020848965.1 Saprospiraceae bacterium | reverse complement strand
GCAAGACACGGTTTCCTGGGTTACCGGGTCGGTGATGGTAAAAGTACGGGTCACGGAGAGCGGGTTGCTGGTGCAGCCCAGCCCACTCTGTTGGTCGGAAATGGTGATGTTCGTGGGATTGCAACTTTCCACCACCACGCCACCGAGTGCCGTGAACTGGCCAAAAGGGTTGTCGGCACTGGGCAGTTGGCCCACGCAGTCGAGGTTGTAGGGGCCAGGGTCCGGGCAGGTCACGTCCAACTGGCAGCAGCCTGTGAAATTGAAATTGCCGTAGGATTGGTTGTTGCTGGTGGTGCAAACGGTCAGTGTGATGGTGGTGGACGAAGCACTGACAGGCAATGCAATCGAGCCATCTGCTTGGGTCATGTTCGACTCGCAAAGCATGGTGCTTGGGTTGAAATAGTACCACTCCGTATTGGAGGTGGCATTTTCACCACAGCCTTGGAACACACTGAAATTGAAGACAGGCTCAGGGCAATTGGCTAGGTCAACACCAAGGCAGGCAGCCATCGCTGGTACGTTGATAATCACGTCGGAACATGCAACACCGGCATTGCCAGAACCACAATTCTTACCCACGAAGTTGCAGTCCGTGTCACAGACGTCAATGATATAGTCTGGTGGGTCAAAACCTGCTGCACAGGCTGGGGATAAGCACTGGGCTTGGGCGTTTTGAAGCGAAAAGAGCAAGAAAATGAGTAAAAACAAGGATGTTGTCACCCAATGACAGAAGATTGGCTCACCAAGGTGTTTGGTAGTGAAGTTTCTCATGGTACGCTTACAGTGTTGGTTAATAATCAAAATATACAATCCAAGTCATGGCATTGCCATGCTTGTTTCAAAATGGTTTAGTTTCCCAATGTGTAATTAATCAGTGTGTGAGTGGACAGGGAATTCCCTCGGCTGTATTAGCCGCTGAGCTTTTGATACCTGATATTGACTGGAAAATTTGAAATGGGTAAGCGAATGGGCGAAGGTTTGCTCAAGTTTTGGCAAACTGCATGAATGAGTAGTCGGCGAAGGTACGACAGTTATTGATTGTTGGGTAGGATTTTATCCAGAAATGAAGCAAGCTGAAAATTCAAATTTGAGGCTTAACTTGAAGCGGGTATGCTGGGAAATGGCCGTTATTCAGGCAATACTTCGCTAAAACAAAAAAGCCCGACCAAACTGGCCGGGCTTCTCTGTTTCATAAAGAGGTATCAATACCCAGAATTCTGCTTCAGCTTACCTGCACTCAGGTCAATATGCTTTTGTGGAATCGGGAAGACTTCATGCTTACCGTCAACGAAGTTCTTGCCATGCGCACGCAGCACTGTGCCAGCCCTGCCTGTGCGCACGAGGTCGAAGAAGCGGTCGTGTTCCATTGCCATTTCTACCCGGCGCTCCTGACGGATGGCCTCACGCAGGTCGGACTGTGAGGAGGCAGTGGTATTGCCCAAGCCAGCCCGGTTGCGGATTTGATTGAGTGCTGCAATGGCGTCGCCACTGTTGCCCTGTTCGTTGGCAGCTTCGGCTTTCATCAGCAGCACCTCGCCCAAGCGCATGATGCGGATATTTTTGCCTGACCACCATGAGTCGTAATTGGCTTCTTGGCTTTGGCTGGCGTAAGCCTTGTAATTGTATTTAGAATTGGAGGCGGATTCCACCACTGCGCCATCCCAAAGGGTTTGGCCAACGTAGTACATGGTGGCAGCCTTGCGCACGTCGTCCGCTTCGAATGCAGCTTCCAGGTCGTCGGTTGGTGTGTTGAAGCCCCAACCGTTGTACCCGCCCGTCACAGGCCCCCTAGCGCCTTGTGTCACGAAATAGCCGCCAATGCCCCAGCCTTCTGCGCCATTCTGGCCTTCAATTTCGAAGATAGACTCTGCGCCGTTCTCATGCGATTGGCGCCAAATCAAAGAGAAATCAGACTCCAGTTCGTATTCGCCGGAGTTGATGACATCGTTGCAAGCCGTGAGGCATTCGTTCCACTTGCTCTGATAGAGATAGACTTTTGCAAGCAATGCATCAGCTGCACCTTTCGTCGCACGGCCAACGTCTTTCGTAGCATACTGGCTCTTCAACGGCAGCACTGCGCTGGCGTCTTTCAGGTCTTGCTCAATCAAAGCATAGATTTCAGCCCTGGGCGTATTGCTGTAATCTTCATAAATCTGGGCAGCTTCTTCCCCTGTGTAAACCCTTGCAATTTTGGGTATATCGCCATAGCAACGAACGAGGTTGAAGTAAAAATAAGCCCGAAGGAACTTAGCCTCACCGACGAGCCTGTTTGCAAGGCTGGCGTCGAGACCCGCATCAATGAACTTTGGCACATTGTCAATGGCTTGGTTGCATCGGCCAATGCCCGTATAGTTGGCTTCCCAAACTTCCAGCACAGAGAGGCTGGTTGGGCCATAGCTAAGGGCGTCCATTTGGTCTTTGTCAGCACCAAGGTCGCCGGGGTCGCTGCCCTTGTCGGCATCGTCGGAGGTGATGCTGCTCATGCCGATCCACGAAAAAACGTGCTGGCCCCACTGGGTGGTCCAGTTGTAGCAAGAGTGGACGAACTTCTCGGCGTTGTTGGCGTCGAGGAAGGTGGAGTCCGTCTGTATCAACGTATTCTCAGGCGCAGGCGACAGCCAGTCCTTTTTGCACCCAGAGCCAATGGCGGTGAGTGCCAGCAGCGAGCTGAAAATGAAAGAATAGGATAAATTTTTCATGATGATAAAACAATTTTTTGGTCAAGATTGGATTAGGAGTTTCGGTTTCAAAGATTCGACCAAGCCTCCTAAGCCAATCTAAACCTTCCAAATTTCTTTAATTGAAATCCACATTTATGCCCACCATATAGGTGGCCAATGTTGGATAAATGCCAAGCTCGATACCGCTGTTCAAAGCGCTGGAACCTGGAAGCTCAGATGTGAAACCTGAGAACTTCTTTTTCACAATTGGGTTCTGAGCCGAAACAAAGAACCTTGCCTTGCCGATGCTCGCTTTTTCCGTTACGCTGGTTGGCAAAGTGTAGCCAAGCGTGATATTGTTGATACGGAAGAAACTGCCCGACTCCACAAAATAGGTAGAAGGCTTCGGAATGCTGTTGGAGGCACGTGGCTCGTTGGTGTCACGGTTGCTCTCCGTCCAGCGGTCTTCCCGTGAAGCTTCGATGCTGTCATTTCCGAAACGCACGCCTTTTTTGCCGTTGTAAACCTTGTTGCCTGCGTTGCCGTAGCAATTGACGGTGAAGTCAAAATTCTTGTAGTTCACGCCGCCTTCAATGCCATAGAACATTTTTGGTTGGTAAGAGCCAGCGAAAATACGGTCACGCTCGTCCAATGCGCCATCGCCGTTGGTGTCCTTGTAGCGGAAATCGCCGGGAAGGGTGCCTGTAAAGTGAGGTGCTGCGTCAATTTCGTCTTGGCTCTGGAAAATGCCATCTGTTTCATAAACCCAGAACGAGCCGATTGGTTGGCCAACGACGGTAGAAGTTGTGACTTCGCCGTTGCCAAGGCCACCATCTTTCAGGTCAATGCCACCGACTACTTTCTCCACGTTGTTCTTGTTGAAAGTTGCATTCACGCCAAGGCGGTAGCCAAAGTCAGCTGAGGAGACCTTGTTCCATTTCAGTGCGATTTCAAGACCCTTGTTGCGCACATCGGCAGCACGGCTGAGGATACCATCCGGGTCAACCACCGATGGGGTTGGTACACGGATATAGGCATTCGTCAGTTTGTTGTAATAAGAAACCTCGCCAGAGAAGTATTTGGCGAAGCCAAATTCCAAGCCAGCGTCAATGGATTTGGTTTCTTCCCAAGTTGCGGCAGCATCCTTCAATTGGTTGATGGTGATGCCACCCACCAAGCCGTTGGGGAAGCCGTAAGGGTCGGTTTGCGAAACGGACAGCAATGCAGCCAGTTCGTTGTTCACGATACGGCTGATATTGTCGTTGCCGAGCACTGCATAACCTGCCCTGGCCTTCAGGTAGTCTACAAAATCGGCGTCTTTAAAAAAGCTTTCTTCTGAAACAATCCAAGATGCGCCAACTGAGTAGAATGTACCCCATTGCTGGTCTTTCGGGAAGGCACTGGAACCGTCACGACGGATGGTTCCGCTCAAGTTGTACTTGCCCAGGAAGCCAATATTGGCACGGCCAAACCAACTTTCACGAGTAAGCAGATAGCCGCTGTGGCCGGGCACGGTCACTTTGGACGGGTCACCTTGGCCTACGTACCAAAGGTTGCGGTCGGCAGGCACATCGGCTACACGAATGGTCATGGAAGTGCCGTTGTCACGCTCAGAGGAGTGGCCGCCGAGCAGTTCCACCGTGTTGTTGTTGCCAAACTTGGTGGAGTAGCGGAGTGTTTGGTCCCAAATCCAATAGAGCGAGCGGTAGTTGTTCAAGCGCAGCTCGGAGATTGGGTTATTGTAGATGCTGTATTGGTAAACGCCACTGTAATTGGTATTGTCACCAACACCTTTGTCGAAGCCCCAAGAAGAGCGTGCAGTAAGGCCGGGAAGGATGTCAGCCTCGCCATAAAAGCTGCCCTGCAAACGGTTGCTTCGGTCGTAGTTATGAGCCAATTCAAGCGTGGCCACTGGGTTCGCTACGCTCAAACCGTTGATAAAGCCATAGTTTTGGTAAGGCGAAATAACTGGAGCGGAAGCACCCATGCGATAGGCATCTGTGAAAGCGCCGGTTGGCTTGTTGCGGCTCTTGTTCAAGTTGACGTTGAGCACGTTGCCAATTTTCAAGAATTTGAAAGGGCGGTACTCGTTGTTGTTACGGAGTGTTACCCGCTCAAATTGGGCACCTACCAATACGCCTTCATCGCTGAAATAACCACCACTGAAGAGGTAGGACAGGTTGGGCGTGCCGCCGCTGATGTTCAATGAATAGTTCTGCACCACGCCACGCTGGCTGATTTCATCGAACCAGTTGGTGTTGTAGGCCAATGTGTCAGGGTCGAAGAGTGGCACCTGACCGTCGTAGGCCCTGGCCTCGTTGGTGTAATTGGCGTAGAACTGGGCGTCGGCCATGTCCACTACGTTGATGAGTTGGCGGAAGCCACGGTAGGTGTCCAAGCTGACGGACATTTTGCCTTCACGGCCCCTTTTCGTTGTGATGAGGATAACGCCGTTGGCCGCACGGGTTCCGTAGATGGCTGCAGCGCCGTCTTTCAGCACATCAATCGAGAAGATGTCGGCGGTGTTGATGTTCGTGATATTGTCCGTAATCACCCCGTCCACCACATAAAGCGGGTTTTCGTTGGTCAACACGGTATTGATACCCCGGATTTGCACCCTTGGTTGTGTGCCCGGCTCGCCAGAACCGATTACCTGGATACCCGTTGCCAAGCCTTGGATGCCTTGCGCTGCCGTCAAAAGTGGCTGCTTTTTCAGGTCATCGCCCTTTACTTGGGAAATGGCGCCCGTGACTTGTTTCTTAGTCAAAGTACCATAACCAACCACGACCACTTGGTCGAGCTGCAAGGAGGACTCCGCCAAGATGACGTCAATCACCTTGCGCCCAGCCACCGCAATTTCCTGCGATTCGTAGCCTGTGTAGCTGAAAACCAAGGTAGCGTTCTCATCCACCGTGATTTCGTAACTGCCATCCACATCCGTAACTGTACCTGTGCCTACATCGCCTTTAACGTAAATGCTGGCTCCAATCAGTGTTTCACCTTTTGCATCCCTTACAACGCCAGTGACGGTAATAGGTGCAAGTCCATCAAGCGTACCCGAAGCTGCGAGCGCAGTCGGGGTAAGTGCAAAGAGCAGGGCAAAAAACGAGAGTGCCAGCGGCACCATTTTGCCAAAGAAGGCTCTTTGTCGTGTTTTTGAAGAGTAAATGAATTTTTGCATAGTTGTAAAATTGCTTTTATGTCGAGTTCAGAAAAATGCCTTAATAATTGGTGTAAGAAATAGGCGGTAAGTTGTTGGAAATAGGCAAGCAGTTTAAAACAGGAACCAACTTGATTGCAAAGCAATAGAATTTGCGTGAATTGCCCACATTGATTTTTAATAATCTGGCTATTGTCCTTGTTTTTTCCGGCATACGACCTGACAAATGCTTGCTTGTTCCATCAGCGGTTTTTGATTCGGTCATTTGACTCGGAAAATTGAATAGGCTTGTTTTAAGCACTGAGTTTTACTTTTGCATCGAAGGCGGTTGATTTTACTAGCCTTTTTTAGGTATGCCAAAACTCCTGAAGCAGACTTTGTTGGTATTTCCGGCGCTTTTCTTTGCGTTGTTGGGGCTTTGTCAGCATGCGCCAATGGCTTTCGAGCACCTGACAGCCGAAGACGGGCTTTCCCACAGTACGGTATATGCGCTCCTACAAGACCAAGATGGCTTGATTTGGATTGGCACCCGTTACGGTCTGAACCGTTTTGATGGTTATGAATGCAAGGTGTTTCTGCCCAGTGAGCCAGGCGGTAGCAGCATCAATGGCCCAACGGTCTATTCCCTTTTTGAAGACAAATCAGGTAAAATCTGGGTCGGGCACCGGGAGGCGGGCATCAGTGTTTGGGACAAGAATACGGGCAAGTTTGAGCGGTTTCCCAAAGCGCCGACAAATCCCCAAATTGACTGGAGCAAAGCCACGGTCAGGAGCATTTTCGAGGATAGCCGAGGCTGGCTTTGGGTGGGTACATCGGGCAGTGGCGCCTTTGTTTTTGATGAAAAAAGACGGCAAATCGCCCATTATTGCAAGACTTGTCAGCCAAAATCTCAAGCCCTTAGCGGCGATTTCATTTTTGACTTTGTGGAAGATGCCAAGGGCACCATCTGGATAGCCACCGATGGCAGGGGCATCAACGGCTACGACCCCAAAACCAAGTCCAGCTTCCACCTCGACAGCGGCGAGCCGCTCAATATGCTCAGTTATGAAAAATCGCTTTGCCTCGATGCAAATGGCTGGCTTTGGATAGGCACATCGGGCAGTGGCCTTTATAGTTACGAAATCAGCAGCCAGCGTTTCATGCATTACTATAAAACGGGGGCGAGCAATAGCGGCAATACCCTTTCCAACAATCTCATCCGTGATTTGGCGCTTGACTCACTGGGGCAAATCTGGATTGCCACCGATGGCGGCGGCCTTATTAGCTACGACGTGGCCAAAGCGCAATTCAAAACCGTGCTGACCTCTTCCAATTTCTCGCAGGCACTCAATACAAACGCCATTTATCAGCTCCTTTTTGACCGGATGGGCAACCTTTGGGTCGGTACTTTCAATGGCGGTGTGAACATCCACAAAGCAAACAATCCGCCGTTTTTTGTCCATGAAAACCAGCATGAATATGGGCGAATTGGCCTGCGCTCTGTCCTGTCCATTCAAGAGGACAAAGCAGGCAAAATATGGCTTGGTAGCGATGGCGGCGGGCTATTTTTTGCTTCGCAAAGCGAGAACAGCCTGAAAGTCGAAAAAGCAAAAGCCATTGGTGGCGCATTGCCGAAGGTAGTAACCTGCCTGGAGTCTGACCTGAGTGGCGGGCTTTGGATTGGCAGCTATGCGGAAGGGCTTTTCTATTTTAATCAAAAAACAGGGCAAACGAGGCAGTTCGTAGCCAATGCAAGCGACCCGTTTTCGTTGTCGCATGACAATGTGTGGGACATCGAAGGCGATGGACAAGGCGGCCTTTGGGTGGGAACTTTGGGCAATGGCCTCAACTATTTGACGCCCGGTTCCCATAAATTTAAGCGCTATTTGCCCGAACTGGGCAAGCCAAACAGCCTTTCGAGCGTGCAGATAGTGGACATACTGCTGGACAAAAACGGTCAATACCTTTGGGCAGCCAGCGAGGACAAAGGGCTGAATCGGCTCGAAATTGCCACGGGCACGGTAAAGCGGTATGAAAAAGCAGCCAAAGACCCACAAAATCGGCTGAGCGGTGACAACCTGCACTGCCTTTTTCAAGACAGCAAAGGCCGCATTTGGGTGGGCGCCGAATTCAACGGCTTGAACTGTATTCAGCAGGAAGGGGCGGCTATCCAATATTACACGACTGCCGATGGCCTGCCCTCCAATATGGTGCTCAGCATCACGGAAGATGAAAGCGGGCTGCTGTGGGTGGGCACCCAAAAAGGCATCGTGCGCTTTGACCCCAGCACCAAGACATTCACCGATTTTGGGGCGGACATCAACCTGCACAACAACCATTATAACCCTAGGGCCGTTAGCCGTTTGTCGAACGGTCGCTTGGTGTTCGGTGGCACCGATGGCTTTTCCATCCTTTCTCCCACTGATATACATACAAGTTCAAGTGCGCCAAGTGTCATCATCACCGATATGAAACTGGCCGGCCAAGCAGTGCCGATAGGGGAGTGGAACGGGAGAACCGTGCTAAATGGGCAACTGAACGACCCTACGACGGTCGTCAACCTGACATCGTCGGACAAAGGAATCGTATTCGAGTTCACTTCCAACGATTTCATGAACCCCGACAAGAACCGCTTTGCCTATAAGCTGGACGGCTTCGACCCCGACTGGAATATGGTGGATGCAGACCAGCACCGGGCGGTTTTCTCCAATTTGAATGGTGGAATTTACCGACTCAGGGTGAAAGTTGCCAATGGCGATGGGGCTTGGGGAAGGGAAGCTGTACTGCAATTGGTGGTGCAGCCGCCGTTTTGGAAGCGGTGGTGGTTTGTACTGGGCTGTTTGTTAATTATAGGTGCAATTGCTTTCTTCTCGTTCAAATATGTGCTCGACCATCAAAAAGCTGAGTTTCAGGCGCAGCAGTTTAAGACTGAACAAGAAATTATGCGAATCAGGAACGAGTCGCTGCAAAAACAGGTGGAGGACAACCAACAAAAATTGAGTGCCTCGGTGCTGGAAACGGCGCACAAAAACCAGTTCTTGTTTGACTTGAAAGCCCAAATCCAGAAACTGGAAAGCTCCTTGCCAGAGCTTCGCAAGGTGGTGCGTTCCATTGACGGTGAGCTGAACCAAGAGGACTATTGGGAGCAATTTCAGCTCACTTTCAACCAAGTGCATCAGAAGTTCATCCACAAGCTGCAAGAACGGCACACGGAAATCACCAACAACGACCTGCGCCTCTGCTGCTTCATCCGGATGGGAATGTCGAACGCTGAGATCGCCACTATTTTGAACATAACCATCAATGGCGTCGAGCAAAGCAAATACCGATTGAAGCGGAAAATGGGCTTGGAAAAAGAAGCTTCGTTGAATGACTACATAAAATCGGTGTAGGCAGCGTTTTTGGTACCTAAAAGCGTTTGTCAGGGGCATATTTGAGGTAAAACCAGATAAGATTTTTTCATTTGCAAAAAATAGAACGCAAGCGAATTCGAAATTTTATTCGGCAATAATTCACTTACTGATAAAAATCATGGAGAAAAATGCGCCTCAAGTGCTCAAAAGCATAAAAACCTTGAAAGCGATACCTCTAGATTTGCAAATCAGCTAACTTTGTAGCTTGTCAGGTATGCTAATTAACCCCTTGCCGCAAAAAATGACCTCTATCAACCTTTGCTAAATGGTAGTGAGGCATATTCAACCAATTTTATTCTTTCACAATTGTAAAACTTAAATTCATGAAAAATCTGTTAAGAAACTCAGCGCTGCTTCTGCTGATGGCCGCAATGGGTTCTTTCTTCTCCTGTAAGGACAAAGGAGGAGATGATGAGCCAACAGTGATTTCTGGTTTCACGTTCGTTCAGGATGCCAACGACTGGAAAACAGTGAATTTCACAAGCACTGCCCAGAACGCTATTGAGCTATCTTGGAACTTCGGTGATGGTTCTGCACTCTCTACCGAGGCGAACCCAGCCCACGCCTTTCCTGGCGTAGGTACTTACACGGTGTCTTTGACTGCTACTGACAAGAACGGCAAAGACCAGGATATTTCTACCAAAACCGTGACCATTACCGACCCAGATGCACAATTGACGGCATTGGCTGGTGACAACTCCAAAACTTGGAAACTCATCCGGGTAGTGGATGCCGACTCTTGGCCGCTCGAAGTTGGCCCAATTGACAGGTCACAAGTATGGTGGGCACAAGGCCGTGACAATGATGAGATTGCCAAGCGTCCATGTATCATGAACGACGAATGGACATTCTCACGTGATGGTGGATTTGTTTACAATTCCAATGGTGATTTCTGGGCTGAAGGTGGTGTTTTCGAACCTGCCAACGACTGTTTCCCAAGCGATGCTGCCCACCTGACTGGTGCCGGAGGCTCTGACCTTTCTGCATTTGGCGATGGCTCTCACAATTTCTCCATTGATGGCACAAAACTGACCTTGGAAGGTCTTGGTGCTTGGATTGGTTTGCCAAAGATTGGTACTAACTACGAAGTAAACACCCCACAACAATCTGTTACACTCGACATCGTTGAGTTGACGGATGGTGCGGTTGATTACCTCGTGTTGGAGTCTAAGTGGAAATTCCAAAACAACACAACTGGTACAGCTGATGCTTACTGGAAAATCACGTTGGCACACTATGATGACCCATCACAAGAGCCTCCAATCCCTGGCCCAAAACCAGTGGCTGCTTTCGCAACTACTTTTAACGGCTTGACCGTTACCTTCGTAAACAACTCTGAAGATGCAACCAGCTATGCTTGGGACTTTGGTGATGGTGGTACTTCTACCGATGCCAATCCAGTGCATACTTATGCAGCATCAGGTATTTACACGGTTTCACTGACTGCTACCAACGCGAATGGTACTGTTACTGCTACCCAAGATTTGACCGTTACTTCTGGTTCAATGACTGCCGACCAATTGGTGGGCGGTGCATGGAAGGTTCGCAACGCAGCCAACTCCGTATTCGTAGGCCCAGCACTTGGCAGCGCAGAGTGGTGGCAGGTACCAGAAGCTGGCCTAAACGGCACCGCTACTGGTCCAGACGACTGGTCCTGCATTGTGAACGACGAGTGGATTTTCACAGGAGGCACTGGACCGGAGGCTGGCACCATGCAGTACAAGACCAATGGCGATGCCCGCAACGATGGTTACATGGGCACACCCAATGGCTGCTGGTCTGACGCTGAGGTTGCAGCAAGCCCAGGTACTGTATTTGGTTCTGCAACACATACTTACGAGTTTATCTCAGCTTCGGCTTCCCCATCCGGTAGGCCAATTATAAAGTTGACGAATGGCGGCGGTAAAGCTGCATTCATCGGCTTCTACAAAGGTTACTATGGTGGCGAAAACACCGATGGTGCTAACCCACCAAACGGTGGCAACGCTACCAACCAGTACGAAGTAATGAGCTACCTGATTGTTGGTGGCCAAGAGGTGATGACTGTTTCAGTTGACCTCAATGGCGACACAGCTGATGGCGCAGCTTGGTCAGCAGTGTTGGTTCGATAAATCGTTTCATATCAACCGCAGGTGCATTTTTGCACACCTCTAGCACCTGCATGTATTTCTTACCAACGTAAGTTAGACATTAAGGCAAAGCAGGAAGATGGTACACACCATCTTCCTAGCTTTTCCTTTGCGGTAATTGAAGGTTTTGACATCAATGGCCCTTTCCAAATCTATGAATCATGATTAGGTCATTTACTTTTTTGCTAATATTTCTAGCCTTGGCGTTCGTTGGCTCGGCACAAGTCACGGGACTTATAACCGATGCGAATGGCGAACCGCTGATTGGCGCAACTATCCTCTTGAAAGGTACCGGACAAGGCACCGTTACGGAAATTGATGGCACATACAGTTTAGATGTGAAAGAGGGAATTCTCGTTTTTTCCTTCACAGGGTTCGAAGCACAAGAAATACCCATTGAAGGCAAAACCAAGATAGACGTGGTATTGCAAGCTGCAAATTTCAACCTAAACGAAGTTGTGGTCATTGGCTATGGCACCCAACGCAAGGCCGATATTACCACAGCCGTGGTGGTCGTGGGGGAGGAAGCCATCAGGAACCGACCCATGGCATCCGCAGCGGAGGCCCTACAAGGCAAAGCGGCGGGTGTGCAAGTGGTGCAGCCAAGTGGCAAACCCGGCGGCGACATCTCTGTGCGTGTGCGTGGCTCTACTTCCGTAACGGCTGGCAACGAGCCACTCTACGTAGTAGATGGCGTACCCACTACCGACATCCGTGGTCTCAACCCTTCCGACATTGCCAGCATGACCGTTTTGAAAGACGCTTCTTCTGCTGCCATTTATGGCGCAAGGGCTGCGAACGGGGTGGTGCTCATTACCACCAAAAGAGGCAAGGAAGGGGCTTCCACCGTCACTTTCAATGCCTACTACGGGGTATCGAACCTCCGCAAAACGGTGGAAACCCTCAGCACAAAGCAATACCGTG
>JADLHE010000523.1 GCA_020848965.1 Saprospiraceae bacterium | reverse complement strand
TGTTCGACATGCCGATGAGCGAGATGCGGCGGGTTCCCTTGAAAATATTGGTGTTGCCACCCGCTTGGTACTTGTCCTCCCAGCCATACCCAGCATAGACTTTGCCGAACTGCCCGTTGTTCATGCCCTTCCGGGTGACGATATTGATGGTCTTGGTCGTGTTGCCGTCCTGTACGCCCGTGAACTGGGCCTGCTCGCTTTGCTGGTCGAAGATTTGCACTTTTTCAATGAGTTCGGCGGGCAGGTTTTTCAGTGCTGCCGAGGGGTCGTTGCCGAAGAAAGGCTTGCCGTCCACGAGCACCTGCTGCACGTTTTCGCCTTGGGCCTTCACCGTGCCGTTTTCGTTGGTCACGGTCGGCATTTTCTCAATCAAATCCTGTGCGCTGGCATCTTTCATGACCTTGAAGGCATCGGCGTTGAACTGCACCGTGTCGCCCGCCACTTTGCCGGGCAGCACCTGTTCCTTTACCGTCACTGTGCCGAGCAGGGTGGAATTGGTGCTGAGTTGGATGGCATCAAGGCTCAGGTCTTTATTGGTTACGGTCAGTTCCCGTTTAAAATCCTCGAAGCCAAGGAAGGTGACCACGAGTTGGTAGCCGCCTTTTTCCACGTTTTTCAGTTCAAAGCTGCCATCTGGTTCGGTGGCGGTGGCAGTGGCCATTTCGCCCCAAGGGTAATTGAGCACCACATTGGCACCGGGCAGGGAGGCGTTTTTGTCATCCACAATTTTGCCTTTGATGCTAAAGTTTTGGGCGCTGGCGCAAACAGCAAGAACCGATAGGAAAAGGGTCAGGAGATTTTTCATGCTACAAAAATACCTTAAACTGCGATGAGGTTGCGTCCAACCAAAAATGGGTAGATGTGGGTTGGTTTTGTATAGACGCAAAGGGCAGGAAATTGATGTTTTGCAACTAGTTAGGAGGGTGTGGGAGGAGCGTGAAAAAATTTCATTTTTTCACGCTCCTCCCACGTTTTGGGGTGTTTTTGGGGTGAAAATTATCAATTTTTACCCCAAAAACACCTCAGCTAAGTAGTTGCGAAGTTCCTTAAATAGTGAGAGCCTGACCGATGAATCGGTCAGGCCCCAAAAGATAAACACGCTCTCTATTATGCTCTTTGCAAGATTGCGGGAACCGCAAACTCGTTTTATTCAATCACTAATTTTCGGGTGGCGTCGCCTGTTTTTAACCAGTAAATGCCTGATTGCCAATTGCTTATGTCCAATTTGGCAAAGCCTTGAATGTCCCTTTCCAGTACGATTTGCCCTATTGCATTAAAAGCTTGGAGCCGCACTGGCAAATTGGATGAACTTCTGACCGATACCTGCCCATTGGCAGGGTTGGGGTAAATTTCGAGCAGTTTTTGGGATGAAATATCTTCGTTTACGCCGTTCACGCCGCTTTCGTTATTGGCATTGAATGTTTGCGTTTTTATAACGAAATCACCCGTACCGTTTGGTATACGAGCAAATCCTTTGTCTGTTTCCTGTTGCGCAAATTCTATTTCTTGTCCGATGCGAAGGTTGCTGTCGAGCAGGTAAACCGTTTCGCCACTGGCCGAGAGTTTGAAATTGGCATGAAGCCCTTCTTGGCTGCCATCTTCATCCGCCCAAACAATAAGATAACCATTGCCTGCAATGGTCGTGCCAGTAGGGAAAGCCCATTTCGCAAGGTTCGAATAATTGTCGGACAAGTACCAGCCGCTCAGGTCAACTGGGTCGGCGGAATTGTTGTAAAGCTCTATCCAGTCCTCGAACTCGCCGTCTTGGTCGGCCACGGCGGCTTCGTTATCGGCCATGATTTCGTTGACCACCACTGGGCTGTCAAAAAACTCCGTAACGCCAATTTTATACACGAAAACATCGTACTCGGCCCCTTTTGGGTGGTAAGTGGCCGTTTTGGCGGTGTTGTTGGCGATGGCTTCCACATAAAAACGGACGTATGTGCCGTTGCCGAAGCCCGGTATTTCGGCACCGAAAAGGCCGTCGTTGGCAGCGCCATCGCTGTGCGCCCCGTCGTCGAACATCTGTGTTTTTTCAAATGAACCCTTCAGGCCAGTTGCATAGTACAGGTTCACCCGGTTGATGCCAGCGGCTCCACTCACCTGCGCCGTGATATTGGCCACTTCCCCAGCACTGGGGCTTACCCAATTGCCGTTGGCGGAAGCCATGACGGCGCTACCGATGGTCAGGCCCTGTGCGTTTACCTCGGCATTGCTGGTCAAGGTATTGCGGCGGGTCTGGAACAGCGTTTTCAAGGTGTTGTGCCCATTGACGAACTCTTGGTAGGAGTAAATCTTCTTGGTGTCGGCGGTCACCAGCGGGTCCAGTATTTCAAAATAATTGTCAATTAAACTATCAATTTCAGCTTGCTGAAGGTCATCTTCAATGATGGTGCGCAGGTGCGCCAAATAACGTTGGCGGATTGCCGGTACGGCCAACAATTTGTTCAGCAGCGCATAATTCGCATCATTGGCATGGAAGAACGGGCTCCAGGTAGCGGTCGTGCTTTCCATGACGCTGTTGCCGTCGTATTCGAGCGGCACCATGAGGCCCGTTTCGGGTTCCCAGTAGAGGAAGTAGTCCATGCCGCCCTTGTTCACATAGCTATCGTCGTCACCATAGGCGTTTTCGGTGGCGAGGTCCCACAGCGTGCGGTCGAGGTCCATATAGTTTTTAATGGTGTCCTCCAATGCGGCTGCCGGGGTGTTGTTCAGTTTGTTGCAAACCTTCACGAGGTCGTCCCAAGGGTTAGTTTTGCTGGTTTTTTTGAGGGTGTAATATTTTTTGTACTCCGTCGTGTCGGAAGTGCCGAGCCAGTTGAGGGAGGAGTAGCCCGTGCCGAAAGGCCCGCCCGTGCCACCGCCACCTGGGCCACCGCCGCCGCCGATGGTTTTCAAGGCCCGCCAGCGGGTACCGTCGCTACTGAGGAACCACTCCCGGATGAACTTATTGTCGAGGGCCTGCACGTTGGCATAGGGGCCCCAATACTGACCATTCAGGTAAAGGTTGACGTAGCTGCCTTTCAGCGATTGGTTATGGTTGCGGCCTTGGTGCAGGTACAGCACCTCCCGTATGAAAGTAGGGTCTTCAAAGCAGTTGTTGAGGTTGAGGGTTTCGTAACCGTCCACGTCTTGGCTGGGGTCGGCAAAATCGAGCGTGATATTGAACGATTTTTTTTGGCTGTTCTGGTTTTGGTTGTAGGAGGTTTGGCCTTTGAAACGCACGCCTACCTCAGCGGCCAAGGTGTCGCCGTCCAGCACCATGACGGCGCCAAGGTCGGTGCCAGACTGATAGTTGTTGGTCAGCAGGGTCCAATAATTGGCCTCGTCAAAAAACAGCTCGATGGTATGCACGACGGACTCGTCGTAGTAGCCAGTGCTTTCGTTTCCGCCAGTAACTAGGCGCTTGCCGTCTGGCGACAAATGCATTTCATTGGGGAGGTTTTGCGCCTGCATTTTACCCCACGGGGATAAACCGAAGGCAAGCAGGAGCATAGCAAGGATAATAGTTTGCGAAGCGTATCTTTTCATTGGATGTCGACATTTAAAATTGGGTAAAAAAATAGCAGGCGGCAAATGTACCGCCTGCCCACCTTAACTGCTTATGAAAATTTGCAAGCGCTTTTGTTAGTTATGAGGTTTGAGTTATGAGTTTCGAGTTGGCGAACGTAGTAGGCATAAATCCATCGGATTCAGTAGCATGTGCGCTCAATGGAACTCAAAACTCAAAACTCAAAACTCAAAACTCCTAACTTCTTAGTTCCCGCTATCGAAAACCACGTTCCCGTCGGCATCGAAGAGGATTTTAGCATCGTTTGAAAGCTCCACAAAGAAATTACCGTTGTTTTTAACGCAACCATGGTCAAGCGTTTCGCCGGGGTAATTGGTGGCGATATAGTCTTGAGCAGCCTGTGGAAGGTCGGTCAAAGCGGTCAGTTCGGTATCGCAGTGGTGCTGGTGCGTGCCGCCGTGGCCTGGTTGGCCATCGCAGATTTTGATGAAATTGCCATCGGCATCAAACAGCAGTACCGTGCCACTGGCCAGTTCCACACCGAATTTGCCGCTGGGTTTTACCACTGCTATATTGATGGTTTCGCCGCTGTAATTGGCGGTGATATAATCAGTAACGGCAGTTGGCAGGTCAGCTACGTCAATGGTGTCGCCAGCAGCGCAGCCGCCTTGTGGGCCGTCGGGGCCGTGGTCGCCACCGTGGTTGCCGTGGTCACCGTCATGGTCGCCGCCGTGATCGCCATGCCCGTTGCCATCGCCGCCACCAGGGAACTCACCGCATAAGTTCACGAATTCGCCATCGCCATTGAACAGCAGGATGGTGCCATCGGAAAGCTCCACTGCGTAGCCGGTGTGGTTGTCATGTGATTTGTAAACCACCGTCAGGATGGTCAGTGAACCGTAATTGGCTGCGATATAGTCGGCAGCGGCCTGTGGCAGTTCGCTCACGTCCACGGTGTCGCCCCTCATGCAGCGGAACACGCCGCCCCCGCCGCCGTTGCTGGTGCCCATGCAATCGCCACCGTCACGGAAATAGAGGTCTTGACCGTCTTCGAGTTCTACTTCGTAGCCCTTGCCGCTCACGTGCCATGCTGCTTCGATTTCCACTGGGGTGAAGGATAGTGCCACGTATTCTCTTACTTCGGTTGGGAGTTCGGAAACACTCACGGCCTGTTTGCTGTCGGAACCAGCAATGGCATTGATGAGGTTTGCAGTAGCATCGGTAGTTTCTTTCTGGCAGGCAAAAGCCAGTGCCATGATGCCCATTGCGAGCATCCCGTAAATGAGATTCTTCATAATAAATGAATATTGATTGGTTAGAAAATCAGGAAATGATTTTTTTAAATCAGGAGAATTTAAGTGCTTTGAAAAGCTTGTTTTAGTTGAGGTTTTAAAAATTGATTCAATTGATTAAATGGGTTTTGGGAGTACTGTTTGCTGTTTAAATGCTTTGATATTTTATTAGGTTGCTTTATGGCTTAAATGGTTGCTTGAGGTGGAAATATTTTTTTTAAAAAATAAAAAGGCTGTAAAAAACAAACAATTACTCATGAAATAGGGCGGGGCATACACCCCAAGGCCCTACTATTCCATGGAAAAGATTTATCTTAAAAGCTGTACATCATGCCCACGTTCAGGCCCGCCGAAAATTCGGAAGACTCGATAAATGGGTTGTTGTGCAAACCCGAAATTGAACCCATTACGGTAGGCTCGGCTCTGAGGCTGAGCGACTTTGTCAATTGGTACTCCAAGCCAATGCCCGCCATATATGAGGCAGTCAGGTTTTGAAGGTCGGCAGGTGAGCCATGTTGTGGCTTCTGGCGGTCAAAGCGGAACTGGTTGTTCTGCGAGTCAATGTCCTGAATATTGAAGTCTTTATCCAAAAGGATATTGAACACAAGGCCCGCTTTGGCCAAAAACCTGAGCCGCCCCTTGCCGAAGCTGTAATTTGCGTAAAGTGGCACGGACGCAAAGGCCAAACGTTCACTGGTCTTCAAAACTGCCTCCACTTTTGCGGTATCGGATATATTAAAGGCTGGGTCATCCGATTCGGCACGCACGGTCATTTCCACAGCACCAGCCGCCGTGTTGAGGTTGTAGGCAAAATCATATTCGTGTTGGTTGCCGTGGTGAGGTTCCCTGTCCTTGAAGTCGAAGCAAATTTCGTGGGTGGTTTCATTATCGTAAGTGCGGTAAGCAAGCCCGGTGCCCAAGCGCAACCTTGGCGTAATTTGGGCTTCAAATGCGAGGCCCGTCATCCATGATTTAAAGGATGTTGTGTCTTTGGCGGTAAAGGATTTGTGCTCGTCAAAAGGGTCAGGGCCGCCAGGATTGTTGGGGTTGCCGGGGCCTTCATCGTGTTCACGCACCTCTTTCACGCTTGCTTTCGTCAGCATGGGCATGGCCTGCAAGCCCACCGAAAAGCGGCGGCTCGTTTGCGCAAAAGCGGGCACGATGTTGCTGATGCTTGGTGCTTGCAACGCTGGCGTTTTCAACGGGAGCAATTTGCGGCCCCAAGTAAGTGGCAGGCCGGCCTGCTGCTGCTCCGACGTGTTGCCCGTGAGGGCACCCACTTCAGAAGGGGCGGGAGTCTGGTTGCTTTGTTCCGATTTTATGTCTGTGGACTTGTCCTTGTGCTCCGCTAAATCGCTGGCGTTGTTCTTTGCCCCAGCTTTGGGTTCCTCCTTTTGAGATTTACCATTTTGCGCAGCAACGGCGGGAGGCGGTACGGCGCCGTCAGTCCCATTTTTCTGTTTTTTTTCCTTCGTCAATTGGCTGCTTGGGGCCTTGGCTGCTTCTTGCGCCTTTGGTTGTTTTTGCTGTTCAAGGTCATTTTGCAGGCTGCTTGGCAACTGGCTTTCCGTCGTGGTCACGTTTTGCGCACCAGCTTGATTGTCAATACTGTTTTCAATAGGCAATACCTCGTTTTTTTGCTGTTCGACCAGCCGTTTTTGTTCCAATTCCTTCAATTGTGTGGCGTTCTGTTCGAGGGCCTTGTTCAGGTGGTCAATCTTGCCATGAAAATAGAGGTGCTGCCCGATGAGCAGGCCCGTAAACACGGCTGCCGCTGCCGCCACCGACCACCAATTGCGCAGCGCCCGAAGCCTTGGCTTAAACTGCGTTGGCGCAGCCGATGGCGCATCGGCCGCTGGCAGGTCTATGTTTGCCGCAATCTTCGACCAAAGGTCGCCGGGAGGGTCTTCGCTGTGGCCTTCAAGGCTTTTCCGAAGGAACTCCTCCAATTTGTCGTTATGTAAATTCTCTTTCATTTTCGTCCGAGTTTCGGTGTGATGAGCGTTTAATATCTTTTGGTTAGGTTCGATGGTTTCAAGTTTCAGGGGTCAGCCTGCCAGGCTCTTTTCCAGCAGCCCTTTCAAGAAGGCCTTCGCCCGGTTCAGCTGCGACTTGGAGGTGCCCACCGAGATGCCCAGTTCGTCGGCAATCTCTTGGTGCGAGTAGTCCTCCAGCACGTAGAGGTTAAGCACGGTGCGGAAGCCGGTCGGCATCCGGTGCATGAGTTTGACGAGGGCCGCCGCCTTTTCGTTTTCCTCGAACACCGACTCGTCCGTGTCGCTCAGCTTGTACTCCACGTTCTCCAGTTCCGAAAACTGGAGGCCACCTTTTTGCTTGCGCAAATTTTGCAGCGCCACGTTGACGATGACCCTGCGCAGCCAGCCCTCGAAACTGCCTTCGCCCCGGTACTGGTGCAGGTCACGGAACACCTTCACGAAGCCTTCCTGCAAAACGTCCTCGGCATCCTGCCGATTGTTGGAATAGCGCAGGCAAACGGCGAACATCTTCCCTTTGAAGTGCTCGTAGAGTTGCTGCTGCGCTAAGCGTTCCCCGTTTTTGCAGCGCTCAAGTATTTGTTGCTGAAGGTCAGTCATCCAGTGGTTTTCCTAATAAACGGTTTGAAAGCATAGGTTATGGTGCTTGGAAAATGGTTGCATCAAAATTGCGAAACTTCCCATATAGTGCAATTGACTTTTCTGCTTTGGCAAAATAAGCTGCATGGCTTCATGGCCTCATGGCTTCATGGCTTCATGGCTTCATGGCTTCATGGCCTCATTGTTTCATGGTTGCCCGATAACCATGCAACCATGAAACCATGCGACCATGCGACCATGAACCCATGCAACCATGAAACCATGAACCCATAATAAAATCAAGTGCTTTTCTGTCCAGTGCCTATTACCACGGCACTAACTAAACAACTGTCGAACTGACTGCCAACTGCCAACTGCCAAACTGCCAACTCAAGTATTGACTGCCAACTTAAGCATTGACTCCCACTGAATTTTGGATTTCGAAAGGAAGGTCGTAATCTTCGGCCATGAAATCTTTTTCGAAGCAGATTTTTTGGTTTTGCTCCGCAATGCTGTTGCTGGTCGTGGTGGCCTTCCCACGCTATACCCGGCCGGGAACGGAGGCCACGCTGGCTTGGGACGTGAGCGGCTACTACCTCTACCTGCCTGCCGTTTTCATCTACGACGATTTGGAGAAGGTGGCTTTCCTGTCCCAAATCATCGAAAAATACCAGCCCAGTTTCACACCCGACCAAGCTTTTCCCATCGAAAACGGCAACCAAGTGATGAAATATTCGGCGGGCATGGCTGTGCTCTACCTGCCGTTTTTCGCCATTGGCCACACCGTTGCGAAGCTCACAGGCTATCCGGCGGACGGGTTTAGCCTGCCGTACCAAGCGGCCATCCACCTCGGCGGGGTGCTGTTTTCCATTTTGGGGCTTTGGTTCCTTCGGAAATCGCTGCTGCGCTACTTCCCCGACCGAACCATGGGCTGGGTGCTGCTGCTCGTTGCCCTCGGCACCAATTTTTTCAATTACGCCACTTTCGATGCCGCCAATGCGCATGCTTGGTTGTTCTGCCTCATGGCCTTGCTCGTGCACCTGACCATCCGATACCATGAGCGACCTTCATTGAAATTGGCCATTGGCCTTGGCGCTTGCCTCGGCTTGGCGGCGCTGGTGCGCCCGACGGAAATCCTCTATGCCATCATCCCGCTGCTTTGGGGCGTGGGCAGTTTGGCCGCATTGCGCCAGCGGCTCGTTTTTTTCAAAAACAATTTCACGCACCTGCTCGCTGCGGGCCTCGTGACGGCCGCCATCGGCTTTATCCAATTGGCTTATTGGAAGCAGGTGAGCGGCCATTGGTTCGTGTACAGTTACGGCGACCAAGGCTTCAGTTTCCTGCACCCGCATTTCGTGGATGTGTTTTTCAGCTACCGCAAAGGCTGGCTGGTCCATACGCCGTTGATGGTGTTTGCGCTCATTGGGTTCCTACCCCTGACCCCTAAAGGGGAACCTAAAACATCAACCCCTCGGAACTCCGAAATGGGCGATGTTCCCACTGAATTTCCTCAAATAGGTTCCCCTTTCGGGGTCAGTGGTAAACAAATCACCAATCACCAATCACTAATCACCAGTATCCTCCTTTTTTTCCTCCTCAACACCTGGGTCGTCTGCGCTTGGGACATCTGGTGGTACGGCGGCGCTTTCGGGCAGCGGGCGATGGTGCAGAGCTATCCGTTGCTGGCGTTCCCGCTTGCCACATTTTTGGTTTTTATGGTAAAAAAGCCTTGGAGCAAATGGTTGTTTGGGACAATCATGGCGGGCTGCGTGGCCCTGAATTTGTTCCAAACCTACCAAGCCCACTGGGGTCCGTGGGAGACCGATGCCATGAACGGGGCGTACTATTGGCGCATTTTTGCGAAGCTGGAAAACGACCCTTGGGACAAGCTGCTACTGGATTCCAAAGAGGCTTTCAGCGGTGAAAAAAAGGCGGTGAAAACGCTCTATGCGGCTGATTTTGAGGCGGCTCCCGATTCGGTGGGTATGAGCCGAGCCTTCGCCCACAGTGGTGATTGGTCATTGGCGGCCAGCCCAGTGGTGGAGTATTCCCAAAACATCAATCTGCCCCGCCCTGCCGACCTCAAGGCAGGTGATTGGCTGCACATCGGCGGCTGGTTCTATGGCGAGCAATTGGAGCACGACACTTGGCGGATGCCGCAACTCGTAGTGCGATTCGAGAAAGCAGGCGAGGTGGTGCGGGAGCGGGCGCTGCGCCCTTTTCGGGTCATGCAACTTGGCCAATGGCTGGAAGTGGGTATGGACATTCGGGCACCCCAGAAGGACTTTGATACCATCAAAATCTTCGTTTGGAACGCTGGCAGTCGGGCGGGGATGTGGGTGGATGATTTGAAAATTGAAACTTTTGAAGACTGATGAAAATAACCTTTTTGTATAAAGAGAGGCACTTCACCGTCGACCTCTCACATCCCCTAGACCTCTCCATCCCCCTCCGGGACGGCCTCGAAAACCCCAACTGCTTCTGGGCACCGCCCGTCGAGTTCTCGCCCTTGGTGGCGGGCAGCTTCATCGGTTCCACGGCGCAGGGCCGTCCGGTCAACTTCTACAATGTACGCCTGAACCCGCACGGCAACGGTACACACACCGAGTGCGTCGGGCATATTGCGAAGGAAAAATACACCATCAACGATTGCCTGCGGCAATTCCATTTTCTGGCGAAATTGGCCACTATTTACCCCACCAAAATGCCGGACGGCGATAGGGTAGTGCTGCGCAATCAATTGGAGGAAGTTCTACAACCCGCTGAATGCGAGGCTTTTATCCTGCGCACCATGCCCAATGATGCCTATAAGCTCACCGCCAACTACTCCGGCACGAACCCGCCCTACCTGCACCACGAAGCCGTGGAATACCTCGTCGAATGCGGCATCCAGCACCTGCTACTCGACCTGCCCAGCGTGGACCGGGAAGAAGACGGCGGGCAAC
>JADLHE010000522.1 GCA_020848965.1 Saprospiraceae bacterium | reverse complement strand
GCCAAATAGGCCGCCTCATCTTTTTAAGCTCTACGGCCTTTGACCGTTTCTACTTCCGATTTCTTTTTTCGGCGGGTCTTGAACATTTCGACCACCTCTTTATCCTTCATGAAATTCAAGTCAACAAATGTGGTTGAAACAAATTTCTTGATGTCTTGGTAGTCACGGCCACGCTTATCAGTATAGAATTTCAGGATTCGGGTCACATATTTCATGGACAAGTCCTTTACATTCTGGTTGAATTGTTGGTTGGCGAAGATATTGATGTAAACGGTATAAACCTTTGACAATTCGAACAACTCGTGGTAATCCCTGATTTCAAGGTTTTTGATAAACCGGGCGAGGTAGTGGTAGATGGTCATTCGCACACATTCGTTGATGAGGGAAGTGCCCTCGTGGCGATTATAGAATGACTTCACGGAATCCATCGCTTCTTCCCTGATATAACCAATGCTGTGGATGGTGTCCATCAGCTCGTAATATTCCGTCAATTCGTCTTTGATGGATTTGTCCAAAACGGCAGAAACCCTTGCATCTGCCTGCGCATCCAAATCAACCCTTGTGCTCTCGTGCATTTCGAGGATAAAGGCAAGCCAATGCTGGCTGAAATCTTTATGCTTTTTGCGAGTGGCATTGAAGTGCTTTTTAAGGTGCTCAAAATCCTCGCCTTCCAAATCAAAGAAATTGGTGTAAATGCCAAGAATTTGGAGATGCTCATCGTGGCCTTGAAACTCCTCATTGCCGATAAGTTCCTTCAAGAAAGGCATCAAACTGGTGTTGTTCAAGCCTTTCTCCTCCCTGTATATCAAAAAGTCCTTCAGGGATGACCACAGCACTTTCAATTCACCCAACGACTTGGGGAAGTCGGCAGTCATGTAATTATAGTTGATGAATTGCTTCTTGTAAATGGCCAAGCCTTGGGCCCTTCCTTCTGGCGTGTAATATTTGTCAAGTTTTTGGCTTTGAAGAAAATAGCGGATTCGCTTGTTTTCAACGGCGGCTATCAGGTTTGTTATCCAAATATCGCTGCTAAGCGCAAAACCCACTTGTATGCTTTGGCCAATCCGCTTCTTCAGGATTTCGAAATTAGGGGAATTGGAAATTGCAGTTAAAACATCTTTGAAGTGGTCCTGTGGACGGCTGTACTTGAATTGTTTGTTGATTTCGCCCCGAAGCACGCAATAGCCCAAAATCCTAGGGAGGAACAAGCCTTCGAATGCCTCGTTCATGATCATTTGGTCGAGCGACACGAGCTGGAGCGGGTTCTCTGCCGCAACACGGTTGTACAATTGCTCAATTTGAGGCTCAAACCGATCTTTCAATTGTTCAAAATAAGTTTCTTCCTCTTCGGAGAGGTAGTAGGCTAGCTCATCCGATTCTTGAATTTCGTTGGCAATGCCTTGCAACTCCTCAAGATAATGGTCGTCCAATGGTAACATGACTATAATATTTGAAAAGAACCTGGCTGAGCAATTAAGCTCGGCCAGGTTCCTTTTTGAAAAAAATGTTCCCTTCAGGGGCAGCAAAGGTAATCAGCACTTCCTTATTTGCCTAACGAATGTCGTAAAAACTCAAGGTTTAAATTGGAAATATGGTAAATCCGTTAGCCTGAGCACCCCATTCTTGCCTTCCTGCCCGATGATTCGCTTTGCTCGGATAAAACTTGCAAGCCTATTTGGCACAAAATCGGGTTCGCCTCGGCGAAGGCTCTCAATTTTGACCCGGTCGGAGGCGTGGATGATTTTCCCATCGCCCAAATAGAATGCTACATGGCTTACCCGCTCTTTTTTTTCTGGTGTGGCCGGTCGGCCAAAAAACAGCAAATCGCCTGGAAGCAAGTTTTTCAATGTGGCCGTGTCAGTGTCCACTAACGCTCCTACGTTCACTTGCTGACTCGCATCCCTCGGCAATTGGATTCCATTCAGCAAAAAGGCCATTTTAGTGAACCCACTGCAATCCATGCCTTTCCCAGAAGTGCCGCCCCAGAGATAGGGCCTACCCATCATCTCCTTGGCTGTCACCAAAATATTTTCGGCGGTAGGGTTTCGGCTTTTCAACCAATCCGAAAGAGGGGTGAGAAACTGGTTTGGTACGAAGCAGAACCTGATGGCGTCAGGCAAGGCAACCAAAGTGAAATCGCCTTGATTTTCAACGATTTGTACGATATTGCCAGCCATTAGGTCGGTCACTTTGGCCGATTTTTGGTCTTTTCTTTCAAACGCATAGACATTGTCCAAGGTGATAATGGCCAGTCTTGAACTCAGCCACTGCTCGTGCTCCACCTTGTTCATGGGCTTAAAAGCGCCACCATCGAGCCACCCGAAATAGTCGTCGGTGGTTTGCACCAAATAGAAATCACCATTTTTTTTCCAAACCCTTAACGAACTGCCCATCAAGGCTTGTGTGGCCAACTCCGCAGAATGCCTTGGCTCCGAGCGGATATTGCAAACCGAAACGTTAACAACGCCAAAATGCTTTCCATTCAGGTCAGCGGCAGGCAAAAGTTCAAGCCTGTCAGTTGGTATTATGCCTTCTTGCTTTAGCTTTTCAAAGAAAAATTGTTTGGCTTCTGGTAAATTCGTTTCACCCATGGCCACAATTGGCTTGCCTTTTTGCAAAGAATCAATTCTGAAAAGCGCCACTCGCTTGTCGGGGGCAAAGGCAAGGCGGGTTTCTTCTGCAATTTGTTCAGCTCTTTGAAGTTGGTACTTTTGCTGGCAACCGAACATTGCCAAAAGCGACAGCAAAAAAACAATTCGGGACATTTTCATTTTTTTGGCAAAAGTACCATGCAAAGTCTTCCTTCTTTCAATAAAATATTGGTCATCCAAACAGCTTTCATCGGCGATGTGGTGTTGGCTACGGCTGTTTTGGAGGAATTGCACCGAATATTGCCCAGTGCTAGACTTGACTTTTTACTGCGCAAAGGAAATGAATCGGTACTGACTGGGCATCCTTTCGTTGGGCTAGTCTTGGTTTGGGACAAAAAGACAAGGAAATACCCAAACCTGTTCAGTCTCATCAAGCGAGTGAGGTCAGAACGCTACGACCTTGTCATAAACCTGCAACGTTTTTTCTCCACTGGCTTATTGATGGGCCTCAGTAAAGCAAAGGTCAAAGTATGTTTCGATAAAAATCCGTTGAGTTTCTTATCGGATAGAGTAGTTCAACACGTTTTGGCGAAGGAAGGTAAGCCAACACATGAAGTCAGTCGCAACTTGCATTTAATCGAATTCCTTGGTGCTAAAGGCTTTGCCTTACCTAAGTTGTACCCCGCTGAACGGGATTTTAACCAGGTTAAATTCCAAGGTAAGTACATCACCATTTCTCCCACATCAGTATGGTTCACCAAGCAGCTCCCAAAAGAAAAATGGCTGGAATTCATGGAAAGGGTAGGGGACGACACTACCATCTTCTTGCTGGGCGGCCCCACTGATTTTGAGCTTTGCAACTGGCTCAAGACCAACTCCATGCACAAAAATGTGGTTGTAAAAGCTGGTCAACTGAGCATTTTGGAATCGGCAGCTTTGATGCGCAACGCTATAATGAACTACGCCAATGATTCCGCACCGCTTCATTTTGCCTCGGCAATGGATGCGCCCATCACAGCAATATATTGCTCCACTGTTCCTGCTTTTGGGTTTACTCCGCTATCAAATTCCTCGCATATAATTGAAACTAAAGAAGGGCTAAGCTGCCGCCCATGTGGATTGCATGGGAAAAAACAATGCCCCGAAGGCCATTTCAAATGTGCTGACATAGAAGTTCAGCGACTTTTGGAGAAATTGAGATGATGGATTACCTTCACGGCCACAGTAAAACGGTTTCATAAAGCGATTAATCATGAGCAAATACATCCTTTCACTTGACCAAGGCACCACCAGTTCCAGGGCAATCCTTTTTGATAAAAATTCAAATATTGTTGCGGTTGAACAACAAGAGTTTACACAATTCTACCCAAAGCCCGGTTGGGTCGAGCACGATGCCAATGAGATTTGGCAATCACAGCTAAAAGTGGCTCAAAACCTTTTGAGCAATCATAAAATCCCTGCGGCTGACATTGCCGCAATTGGCATAACCAACCAGCGGGAAACAACTGTTGTTTGGAACAAAACCACAGGTGAGCCTATCCACAAAGCAATCGTTTGGCAGGACAGGCGAACCTCTGGAATTTGCGACAATTTGAAAGCAGAAGGTTATGAACCGCATGTTCGCAAAGCAACCGGCCTTGTAGTTGATGCTTATTTTTCAGGAACCAAGCTCAAATGGATTTTGGATAATGTGAAAGGAGCCAGACAAGAGGCTGAAAAGGGAAACCTTTTATTCGGCACAATAGATACTTGGCTGATTTGG
Source organism: Saprospiraceae bacterium (assembly GCA_020848965.1). Classification (GTDB taxonomy): domain Bacteria; phylum Bacteroidota; class Bacteroidia; order Chitinophagales; family Saprospiraceae; genus UBA6168. Next base: position 621 of record JADLHE010000522.1, on the reverse strand, counting down.
AAACTGACAGGAGGGCAGTCCCATGTTACCGACTATTCCAATGCCTCCCGAACAATGCTTTTCAATATCCGAAGCTTGAATTGGGATGATAAAATGCTGAAGGCATTGGATGTTCCTAAATTGGTATTGCCTCAAGTATTGCCTTCAAGTGGAGTTTTTGGAAGTACTACTCCAAGCCTATTTGGCATTTCCTTGCCTATCGCTGGTGTAGCTGGTGACCAACAGGCTGCACTCTTTGGTCAAACTTGCCACAGCAGCGGCATGGCGAAAAACACCTATGGAACTGGTTGTTTCATGCTCATGAACACAGGTACGGAGCCTGTAGCTTCTAAATCAGGTTTATTGACAACAATAGCTTGGGGCATCAACAACGAGGTACATTATGCATTAGAAGGGAGTGTTTTCATTGCAGGTGCTGCAATTCAATGGCTGAGAGATGGCTTGAAAATGATTCACGAAGCCAAAGATTCCGAGTATTTCGCCTCCAAGGTTTCAGACACTGAGGGTGTGTATGTAGTGCCCGCCTTCGCTGGATTAGGTGCTCCTTACTGGGATATGTATGCAAGAGGTGCAATTTTTGGCCTCACACGGGGAACCACGCAAGCTCACCTCGTTAGGGCT
>JADLHE010000521.1 GCA_020848965.1 Saprospiraceae bacterium | reverse complement strand
TTGAAAAATTGCGGAGCAATTTTTCAATCCACTCCTGATAAAAAAGGTATGGCTAAATGTCAATTCACTTAATTTATAGCGTGTTTAAGCTTTTTTAATTCATTGAAAATCAATCAATTAAAATTTTTTTCGAAAAAACTTCAAATCATTTAAAGTAAAAATCGCCCCACTTCGTCTTCCTTAATGTGCGGCCAATCAAACCAAACAAGCCGCAGCGAAATCACCCGACATTTTTAAAGCCATGCGTTGCACGGAGCAACAATGAAAAGCTTCCGAGTGAACCTTGGCCCAATTTCTAAATCCATTTAACATGCGACGTTTCCCATTTTTCGTTGCCCCGCTCGTGGGCATCCTGGCCTTGTTTTTCCTGTTCAAACTGCTGGTAACCGCAGTGCTGGGGCTGGTCATCTTCGGTGGTGCCTTCATGGCCATCCGAAAACTGACGGGCCGAGGGCACCGTTATCACCCCATGCACGTGGCAGCCATGCAGCGCCGCCAACCTACCCCCATTGACCCACGGCGCAGCGAGCCAGCTTTCGATTGGGTGCCACAGGGCCGAATCATTGAAGTCATCTAATCAAATCAAAATCACCCGGCGCAGGAAGCAGGGGCGGTTTCAGGCTCCAGAGCGGCACTTGAAACCCCACTCGTTTCCATGCCCACAACATTTTTAAAACTATGTGTTACGGAAATCATTTTGGAATGCACGGTGGCCACGGCCACTCCGATAGAAGAACTGGCGGCTTCGGCGGCCGATGGGCACAAGGCGGCAATCCTTGGGCGCAAGGCCCTTGGGCAAGGGGCGGCTGGTTTCAGCCCCCGGCCAATATCCAAGAGCTGCAAGACCGCTACGAGCTCCATCTTGCGGCCCCGGGCCGCAACAAATCCGACTTCCAACTGAGCGTGCAGGACGGTGTGCTTACCGTTGCTTGCCGCAATAAGCAGGAGGAAAGCGACCTTGCCACACAGCAAAACTGGATTCGGCAGGAGTTCCGCACCATGAACTTCGAGCGGCAGTTCCAATTGAATGAAAAAATTGATGCCGAAGGCATTACAGCCAGCTACACGAATGGCGTGCTAGTGGTGACATTGCCCAAGTTGGCCAGTGCTCAAAGCCAAGCCAAGGACGTGTTCGTGGCGTAAAGATTTTCTTTAGTTGATGTTTGAAGCGGTAGCCCGGCAAGGGTTGCCGCTTTTTTTGTACTAGAGTATCCCTTCCAGCCGCAGCTGCTGCAAGAGCATAATCGTCTTCCCATCCTTGATTTCGCCGGAGCGAACCATGCCCAGCGCCTCGTCGAAATTCAGTTCCAGCACTTGGATGTCCTCGTGCTCATCGTGGTGGCCGCCGCCTTCGCTGACCTTCATGGTGGCCTCGTATTCGGCGGTGAAAAAATACAGGATTTCCGTCACCGACCCCGGCGACATATACGCCTCGAAGACCTTGCGCACGTCATGGATTTTATAGCCCGTCTCCTCCTCCGTTTCCCGGCGGATGCAGTCCTCAGCGTTGTCACGATCGAGAAGGCCGGCGCAGGCTTCGATGAGCATGCCCGACTCGTTGCCGTTGAGGTAGGTCGGCATTCGGAACTGGCGGGTGAGGATGACCGTGCGCAGCTTCCGGTTGTAGAGCAGGATGGTAGCGCCATTGCCCCGGTCATAGGCTTCCCGGCTGATGGTCTCCCAAGTACCGTTATGTTTTTTGAAATCGAAGGTGATTTTGCGGAGCATGTACCAATTGTCGGAGAGGACTTCGGTTTTTTGGATTTTAACTTCGTTGTTGCGCATTGAATAGTTTTTGAGGCGAAGGTATTCATATCGTAATTTCACCCCATGAAAAAAATCCTCGCCATTTGCGGCAGCACCCGTGCCGATTCCGCTAACCTCAAGCTCTTGCAGTTGCTGGCGCAATGGGCGGGCAGCAGCTACGAGTTTACCATCTATGACGGGCTGGCCAGCTTGCCCCACTTCAACCCTGACCTCGACGTGGAGCCTGCGCCCGAGGCAGTCACCGCATTGCGCCAGCGGATAACCGACGCCGACGGCTTCATCATCTGCACGCCGGAGTACGTGTTCAGCTTGCCGGGCAGCTTGAAGAATGCCTTGGAATGGATGGTGTCCACCGTTATTTTTGATGGAAAACCGACGGGTCTCATTACGGCCTCGTCCAGTGGGGAAAAGGGCCACGAGCAATTGCTGCTGGTGATGCGGACGCTCTCGGCGGGGTTTACGGAGGAGACGCAATTGCTGATAAAAAGCGTGAAGGCGAAGGTGGCACCTGACGGCCAAATCAAGGATGCAACTACGGAGGAGCAATTGCGTCGGTTTTGGGCAGCGATGGGGAGCTTAATTGACGATAATCTTGTGGCTGAATGATATTGGACATAGCGCAAACGGCAGATTGGTCGGAATTTGGAAGCCAGTCCATTGCACCTTGAGGAATAGGTGGAATGGGCGATTCAACTAAAGCCCATGCGATGAAATGGAAAATATGGTTCTTTATTTTAAGTATTGCCATTATTGGAAACCCTGTTGATGCCGCTATGCGCTACCCCGCTCAGCTTGATACACTAAGGGGGCATTCAGTTGGTGAAGCAGCGAAGATTGTTGGTACGGCTATTGACCAAAAGCCATCTAAGCCATCGCTTTTCAAACAGGCCAGGGCCATGAAAATGAAGGATGGTAAATTGAAGGCATGGCTATACTTTGGATTGGCGGAATTGCTCTTTATTATTGGACTTTTCACCATTCCGATTGGGATAGGGCTGTTGGTTTTAATTGCTAGTTTTTACTTTTCTACCAAGTCAATGACCCTTTTCAGGCCAAATTGGTCAGAGAAGAAGCGGCGCTGGCTGGGGGTTTTGTTTCTT
>JADLHE010000520.1 GCA_020848965.1 Saprospiraceae bacterium | reverse complement strand
GAATTGGCCATCTTTCAACAGGTAAATCCTATCGCAAGTATCGTTCAAAGTGGAGAAAATATGGGACGAAATCAGCACCGTCTTGCCCAACGAGCGCAGTTTTTGGATGATTTCGGTGATGACCATATTGCTCTGGATGTCCACGCCGTTGAACGGCTCGTCGAGGATGAACACCTCGTTTTGCTGCAAAAGAATGGCCGTCAGCGCCAGTTTTTTCTTCATTCCGGTGGAATAGGTGCTGGCGTACTGGTTCAGCGGCAGGTCGAAGATGTTCTTGGCATCGAGGTCGGTGGGCGGTAATTGGCGGGCATTGCAGAGCAGTTGGAGGTACTCCCGCCCGGTGATTTTCGAGAAAAAAAACGGGTCGGTCTGCAAAAAGCCAAGGTGGTTTTTCAGCGGTGAGAACTGGCTATTGATGCCCCCTTCAAAGTCTTCCAGCCCGGCAATGCACTTAAAAAGCGTGGTCTTCCCAGCGCCGTTTTCACCGACGATGCCGTGTACCATGCCCGACTCCAACTGTAGGTTGATGCCTTTCAGCACTTGGTGGGAGCCGTAGTATTTCGTCAGGTTTTCGATGTTTATCATGGCAGTATGCAGGTTAGTTTTTGGGTGGATTGTCGGTAAAAATAGGGGATGACCAACAGCAGCAGCGGCGGCATTGCAAAGCAAACGGCAAACAGGATGCTCTGCGGCAAGCTGATGGGGTGTGGGAAGGCGGCATATTTTGCAAGGATAAAACAGCTTAAATAGCTATATCCTAATAATTGAACCGCTAAAATAATATGGAAAAATTGAGGATAAAACCCGCAAAGCACCCCAGTAATTGGCAGCGATAATAGGGATGAATAAAGCAGCGCAGTCTTTATTTTATGCCATAAAAAGCTTTTCGATTTTTGCGAATGAACCCAGATATAATAATCGGCTTCCAGCTCGCCATAATAGGTCAGGCACACCACGAAAACTACCAGTATCGAAAATATGCCAAGGTTGAAGTTGTTCACCCAAATCCCCATTATCGTCAGGAAATAAGCGAACAGGTGCAGGTAAAACGTTTTTCGAAAACCTGCTGTGAACTCGAATGGCCAGCGCCCAAATGGGGTGGGGAGGGTGAAGTTGCTGCTTCGGCCTATTTGAATAAAGGCCATCGCAATGGCTCCAGCAATCGTTGCGAAAGCAATCCAATAATCGCCTTTAATCAATAAAATAATTAAAAACGGCAAGGCAATGGCGCTGTTTTCGAGGAGCCTTATCGTTCTGTATTTTTTAATTTTAAAAATGGATTTAAGGAAATCATTGCGGCTGCGGTCGCCCATATTTAGTGCAGCACCCAATGCACCCAATAAAAGCAGGTATGGCGCATATTCCGTCTTGTAATAAAGAAAAAGGGAAAGCCCCGTGAACAAAACGCCCGAAAGCAAGTACCCCAGCCAAGGCACCAGCCCAAACTCGCTGAGATGGCGGTTCACGAGCTTAAATTGTAAACTAAAATAGTGGCTGATATTGCTCATTTTGCGATGGCTGTGCTGTCATAAAGCGTCAGTTCCAGCCGCAAGATGACTGGCGTGCAAGTACCAGTGGCAATATCGTCCTGTGCCATCCTGAATACTTTCCCAACCGCAAAACCCTTGGTTTTCACCTCCTCCGCTGTCAAGTAGGCGCTCCTCAATTCATGGTACCCAAAAGTATCCGGTTTGCCATGAAAATTGACCTCAAACAAGGCATCCATCATCGTGCTGTCGAAGTCAATCACTTTGGCGGGATGGTAGGTGGTTTTATAGCTGCACGGCCCGCCCACCATCGGTTCTTGGTGGTTCGAGTTACAAGCAACGACAAGGAACGACAATGCAAAAAGCAGGTATCTCATGGCAATAAATTGAGCCACGAAGCTATGCCATAGCCGAAATATGACCCGAAAAATTCTACCAAGCCCATAAACCCCTCTCCCAATCCCACTTCTCTCACCCTCTCACCCTCTCACCCTCTCACTCTCTCACTCTCTCACTTCTCTCCCCCGCTGATTACCTTTGCCCCATGAACCCATCGCCCATCGGCATCTTCGACTCTGGCTACGGCGGCCTCACCGTCCTTCGGGAAATCGTGCAGCTGCTGCCGCAATACGACTACCTTTACCTCGGCGACAATGCCCGCTCGCCTTATGGTCCTAGGGATTTCGATACGATTTACCACTACACCTTGGAGTGCGTGCAATACCTTTTTGGACAGGGCTGTCCGCTCGTAATCCTAGCCTGCAACACGGCCTCGGCCAAGGCGCTGCGCAATATCCAGCAGTTGGCCCTGCCGAAAATCGCCCCCGACCGCCGGGTTTTGGGCGTCATACGGCCCACAGCGGAGGTCATCGGCCAGTTCACCAAAACCAAGAAAGTGGGCGTGCTCGGCACCGTGGGCACGGTGCGCTCGGAGTCTTATTTGATTGAAATTGACAAGTTTTTCCCAGCCGTCGAAGTTGCGCAGCAAGCCTGCCCGATGTGGGTGCCCCTCGTCGAAAACGGCGAACTGGCTGGCCCCGGCACCGAGTTTTTCGTGAAAAAATACCTCGACGAACTGCTGGCCAACTCGCCGGATATGGACACGCTGCTGCTTGCCTGTACCCATTACCCGCTGCTGGAACCCGTGATTCGGCAGTTTTTACCGAAGGAAATTAACATCGTTTCACAAGGCAAAATCGTGGCGGACAGCCTCGCTGACTACCTGCGCCGCCATCCTGAAATGGCCGGGCGCCTTTCAAGGCATGGCCATCGCCATTTCCACACGACGGGCGCTACGGAGGATTTCGATGGGCATGCCTCACTGTTTTTTGGGGCGGCGGTGCGGTCAAAGCATGTGGAGGTGGCGCATTTTTAGGGTTTTATGGGGTTTGTCACTTTCAAACGGCCATCGATAACAAGGCCATCCTGCAAATCCTCCGAATAGAGAACACTGCATTCGGCATGTAGCGCTGCTGCTACTATTAAACTGTCGAACCATCCAATTTTATACTTTGACTTTATCGAAAGTGCTTGAAAACTAATGCTTTCTGTAAGTGCCACTATCTCTGTTTGCTTTGCCAATGCTTCTAGGCGAGTTAGGATTTCTGATTCACTTTGGCCATACTTTTTTATTAAGACATTGGCGATTTCGTTTAGGACTTGAACCGAAATCGTGATTTCCGCTGAAGCAACCAATAGCTTCTCCAGCTTTGACTTTTTAATTCTGTCCGCAGCACGGGCGCTGCTGGTGTTCAAGTAAACCCATAGGTTCGAATCCCAGAACGATTTATCTTTCGTTGCGCTCATCTCTGGAAGGGATTTCTACTTTGTCAACATGGATTTGATGCTGCTCCAGAAACTGGAGGTAGGCTTTCCGCTTATCGGCAATGCCATCGTCTTTTGGCAATTCACCCTTGACTTTTACGACTGCACTAGTGCCTTTCAGGGCTTCCAGAAAGGGGCGTAGCCACTGGTAATCTTGCTGGTTATTGATTTGGATGGTAATGACCATGATGATGATTTTTTACAAAGATAATCCCAAGCATGTGTTTGTCAAATCGCAGGTTCAAATCAAGTCCGCAATTGGCATCAACTACTTGTTTTTCAATACGACGGCACGTACACCTCATAAGTATAAACAATCTCCAATTCGCCATTCGCCTTGATGGGCGTTTCCCAGCAGACGTTCGTCTTGCGGTTGCGGGGATTGTTCGGGTTGATGACTTCCGCTTTTTGCCAGTCCACGCTCGATTTTTTCAAGGTGCCGACAATATCCCTTTTCAGGCGCAGGTCTAGCTGCTTGTCCTTGAAGTTTTTCACCTTGATTTTCCCTTCCACCTGCACGAGGTCGAATGAGCCGTAGCGCCTGTCCGAAAGGGCTCTCTGCTGTCGGTCCAACTCCCGTTCGGCTTGCTCTATCCGCACCTCCACGGCTTCCGTCAGTTTCACGTAGGTTTTGTCACCGATGGGCGTGTAGGTGAGCATATCTTGACTGATGGGGCGGCGCTCTCCTTGGTTGTTCATCACGAGGATGGAGGCCGTTGTCCACGGTTGCTTGGTCTTGTTTTCCAGCTTCAGCGTGTGAAAAACCTTGTTCGATTGCGGTGTGAAAAGGTAATCTGGCTCGTAGATTTGGGTGCCCTCATTGCTGGGCAGATTGCATTCGTAGATGTGCTTCAGCTCCACATTTTCCTTGAAAATGGGCTGCATGGAACGCCCGCCCTTGGGCAGCGAGAAATTCTTGAGGGTATAAAAAAACAGGTCTTCGTTGCGGCTGCCCGTTGGTTCGCCCTCCACAAGTTCTATTGCTTCTTCATAAGTTTCTGGGTCGAAGCGGATGGCATATTGCGCATTGGAAAGCGTGTTTTGATACTGGTCGTTATAGTTTTGGTACGTTATAAATTGCAGAAAATCAATCAAATAGGAAGGCCGATTGGCATAAGCAAAGTTCGGCACACCCACCACCAAGTTCAACGTCGTGTTGTTGATGTCCTCGGCGTTGTTGGCCAATTCGCCCTGCAAACTGAGCGTCCCAGCATTCTCTCCCGTCAGTTCCAGCTTGTACTCCGGTGCCCAATTGAGGCCGCTGGCGAGGTACATCATGTCAAAAGGCTGCTCGGTTTTTTTGTTGTTGAAAGAAAGCTCAATCAAATGGCGGGGCGTCACCTTGGGCATGCTGACATCGAGTTTTGGCTGTTCCATAAAGTTGACGTAGCGGATTTGCCCTGCGGGAATGGTCGTCCAAACGCCCTGCTGCGATTGCAGGGTGACGAGGCTGGCGTTGCTATAGTACAGTTCGCCTTTTTCGTCCTTGTAAGATGGGCTGACACTGATGATTTTGCCCGTCACGGCGTTTTTATCGTCCACGAAACCCGTCGCCGTTTTGCCCAGGTTGTTGCGCAGCAAATCCCAAACCGCCACGGCTGCCTCGGTTTTTTGTTCCCACAAAGTGTCGGGGTAGCTGGCCACACGGCTCAGGCTGCCGTCCGGGGCGTTGAACCAAAGGGTGCCGAACAGCGCTTGGGGTGCCGGGTCGGGCAGCAGGTACTTGCCATTGGTGGGCTTTAGCGTGCCGCTTTTGAGGTAAAACGCTTGGCCATTTTTGAAAACGGAAATGCTTTGGGTGCTGAGGGGCTGGGCAAAAAGGCTTGCGCAGCAAGCAATGGATGCAAAAGCGAGGATGAACCTTTTCATGAAGTTGTTTTGAGTTTTGGTGAAATGTCTCACGCAACGCCGCAACGAGCGCCACGCATCAGTCAAAAATTAAGGACGATACGAAGAACAGCATTAGTTGGCTGTTTAGTGTAAAATGGGCTGTAAAACTGATATTTCTCAGTTGCTTCGCAATGTTTTCCAAAAATGAAAACCGCTTACCTTTGCGCCGCCCTTGAAAAATCCTTCAATCCATCACATTCAATCCTTCAATCCATCACATTCAATCCTTCAATCCTTCAATCCTTCAATCCTT
>JADLHE010000519.1 GCA_020848965.1 Saprospiraceae bacterium | reverse complement strand
GGCGTTTTCACCGATGTTTTCACCAATCAAAATGGTTGCGACAGCGTGGTCGTGACAACCGTCAGCTTGTTGCCGCCCGGCGAATGCAGCATTTCGTTCCAGTTGGCAGCGGCGGTGATTCCTTGCGGCAGCAACGAAAGCAGCATCACCATCGAAGTGGAACAAGGGCAATTGCCACTGGCCTACAGTTATTCGGGAGCGGGCGGAATCAGCGGCAGCGGCGAGGTGACGACCAGCCCGTTCAGCCTGCCACCATTGCCCGCCGGGCAATACAGCGTGACCCTTAGCGCAGCCAATGGCCTGAGCGCCACGGAATCGGTTGAAATCGTGCAGGCAACGCCGCCAACAGTCGCCATTGACTTGCTGAGTGGCATCCCGTGCAGCGGCGAGCCTTTGGCGGCCTTGTCGGCCAATGTGTTGGGGCCCTTCCCACCTTATAGTTTAGAGTGGTCAAATGGGGCTACAACGCCCACCATTACTGGGCTTGGCGCTGGCAGCTATGAGGTAAGTGTCACTGGCGATTTTGGTTGCGCAGCAACGGCAGCGATGACCGTAACCGAATTGCCGAGCTTCGAAATCGGGTTCACGGTGAGCAATCCCGATTGTTTTGAAAACAGCAATGGCAGCGTCACCGTCAGCGTAGTGGGCGGCCAGCAGCCTTATCAGTTTTCGTTGAACAACGGCGTATTTCAAGCCGACAACAGCTTCGACGACCTGACCGATGGTGCCTATCAAATTGCGGTGGAGGATGGAAATGGCTGCAAGCAGACAGCCGCTTTTGCCATCAATGCCCCGCTCACGCCCAGCGTGTCTTTGGGCGACGACATGACCATTGAAGCTGGCGACGGGGTTAATCTCCAAGCCATCGTAAACTTGCCCGACTCGTTGATTTCCAGCATTTTATGGACAGGCTTGGAGCCAAATCCAGAATGCCCAAGCTGCCTCGACCAACCCACGGTGCCTTTGGTGACTTCCACCTATTCCATCGTGGTAGAGTCCGTGGACGGTTGCACGGACAGCGACGATATTACCATTGTGGTGAACAAGGACAGACCCGTGTATGTGCCGAATGCCTTTAGCCCGAATGGCGATGGCATCAACGAAGCGTTTTACCCATTTGCTAAGGATGGCACAGTGGCCAATGTCAATAATTTCCTCATTTTCAATCGTTGGGGCGACCTCGTTTTCGAGGCTTACGGGTTCCAACCCAACCTGCCGGAATTTGGATGGGACGGCAGCTACCGGGGAGCCTTGATGGACGCCGATGTTTTCACTTGGTACACTGAAATTAAATTCAAGGATGGTCAAGTGCAATTGCTGAAAGGCGATGTCACGCTGGTGCGATGAGCTAGCTATTTCATAAAAAACAGGCATTACTCAAATCACTTTTGCTAAAATGGACAGACGCTTTTGGCAATCAAAAATAGGGTTGATATGAAAACCTCGACTTCACTTCCACAACTGTTCACCCTCCAAATAATATGCTTGTTGGCCTTGCTCTCCCAAATGGCGTGGAGCCAATGCAATGGGCTAGTTCAGGTGACCCACCAGAGTGGCACAGAAACCGTGGGCTGCACGGACGTAACCATCACATCTGATGGGTCGGTGGATTATTCGACATCTCCGCCATGTAACTATGGGCCATATTGGGTGGGGCGTTTGGGCAACGGCAGCTTTACCTTTTCCTTTTCAACGCCCGTCTCTGGCGTAATGATTGATGTACAAAGCATTACGGATGGAGAGGAGATGTCGCTGGAGGTCAACGGCAGTTTTTTCCCTATCGCTGGTGGTTCGAATAATGGTTGTGAGGACCCAGCCACTGTCTGGCCACCGGGGACGTTGAGGGCTGTCACCGCTTTCAACTGTGGCCTGAAGGAAATTTACGTCCCCGGCCCCATCACCACGCTAACTATCATAGATAACTGGTATGCTGGGCCATCTTTTGGCTTTATTGTCAATTTGTTCGTCTGCTGCCCCGCTTGCGAAACGGATGCTGGACAAATCACCGCTGATAGGTTGGACAAATGCATGGACGAAATGGCCTCGGTGCCGCCAGCCGACCAAACGAACTTGGATGGAAACGACCTGCTGCAATACATCCTTTTCTCTGACCCCGCCGACACACTGGGCAGCGCCATCGCTACCAACAGCACCCCAGTTTTTGCGTTCGACCCCGCCACCATGTCATTAGGAACAACCTACTACATCGCCGCCGTGGCGGGCAACAACCTCGGAGGAAATGTTGACCCGAATGACAACTGCCTTGACTTTTCCAACGCCATCGAGGTAGCCTGGTGGGGCCACCCCGCCGTGGCCTTCAGTTCCGACGACACCTGCATCATGCCCGATAACTGCTACGACATTATGGCGCTCTTCACGGGCACACAGCCCTTTCAGCTAACCGGACAGGTGCTGTCCGGCAGCAATGTCGTCACCGCTTTCTCCGGCACCTTCACCACCGACTCGCCAGTGAACGTTTGCTTGCCCGCCAACACGCCCGAAGGGCCGATAAACATTGTGGCCACTGGCTTGTCCGATGCGCATTGCACTTGCGATTGACGCTTAAAACATGAACACGCTATCAAAAAAAGCATCATAGAATGAAACAACCAGTCACTTGTCCCCTCCGGTTCGGCACCATGCTGTTGATGGGCATTTTTTTGACAAATAGCCATGCTTTTGGCCAATGTCCTTTGCAGGTCACGCACACGACTGGAACAGAGCAAGTAGGTTGCACAGAAGTGACGGTCACACAAGATGGTTCAGTGGACGTGCTCACTCCCAATCCATGCTTTTACGGCCCCTATTGGATTGGAAGGTATTCAATAGACGGCAGCTATACCTTCACGTTTTCGCCACCAATAGCTGGTGTGACCGTTGATGTTCAAACCTTGGACAACCACGATGGGCATACCGAAGAAATGTATTTTGAAGTCAACGGCAGTTTTTTCCCAATTTCTTTGCCTGGCACAACCGACAACTGTTCGCCACCAGCTATCATTTGGCCACCAGGGGTCATACGTGGTGATCCCAACCAAGACTATTGTGCTTGGCGCAATATCCAAATCACGACCCCCATCAGTTCGTTAAAAATTGGCAATCAGATTGTAAGTGGCGTGCCAGCGGGCTTTTTCGCCAGCCTGTACATTTGTTGTCAGCTTTGTGATACTGATGCGGGCGAACTCACGTCCAGCCCACTTGATGTTTGCCCGAACCAAGTTGCCACCGTCCCCCCTTCCGAGCAGTTCATTTTGGATGGCAATGACATATTGCAATATATCTTTTTTTTCGACCCTGGCAACATAACCACCAGCATCATCGCCACCAGCAACACGCCCCAATTCACCTTCAACCCAGCGACCATGGCCTTTGGCACCACTTACCATATTGCCGCCATTGCGGGCGATGAGGTAGGCGGTAATGTGTCACTGACGGATCCTTGCCTCAGCATTTCCAATGCAATAGATATCACTTGGTGGCCCCTGCCGAGCGTGGAGTTCACCACCAATTTCAGTTGCGTAAACCCTGGCGACTGCGTGGATATTGCCCTCAATTTTTCTGGCTCGCCCCCATTTCAGCTAACGGGTGCTGTGAAGTCCGGCAACACTGTCATCTCGACCTTTTCCGAAACCTTTGCCTCAAGCAACGCCATGCTCAATGTCTGTTTGCCAGCAAATACGGCCTACGGCGACGTTACGATAGAGGCCACCAGCCTGACCGATGCGCATTGCATTTGTGATTGAACAATATAAAGGCACCATCATAACGAGTCTCCCTTCAATGAAAATCGCTTTCGGCGATTTCAAAATAGGTGCAATAAGCCACACTAATGCCCATTGCACCTGTGATTGAAGCGGAATGCCATAATCTGAGCAAATGGTAGTATATTATTAAATGTATTGTAGAATACAGCCCAAAAACGCTATCATTTGTCATGGGAATTTGATTAGGTTTGGCCAAAATATTGACGCTGATTTGAAGCTGTTTATGATTTGAAGCTGTTTCCCCAAACATATAAAAGCATAACAACCTTAACTATCAGAATCGGATATATTCAATCACCAACCTCCAAATACAATGTACTCATTCACCTACGGCGGCAAAAACGGCGAAACCTTCCAACTTGCCGAAGCCAAAGACCTCGTCGTCGTCCGCACCGTGGACGATGCACCGCTCGACGAACTTTCCCTCAGCACCCAAAGCCGGGACATCGTGCCATCGCTGCTGCCCGTAGCGGCCTTCCCAGAGGCCAACGTAACGGTCTATCGGGCCATACCCACGGCAGAGAAATCGGCCACGGCATTGCGGAACGCAGCCAGGAAAAGCCTTTCCAAAGAGGAGAGCGTCCGCTTCGCAGGTCGGGTGCTCAAAGACCCCATCACAGGCGGCATCGTTGTTTACACCGAGAACCTCTACCTCCAGTTCAAGCCCGATTTGCCCAAAAAAGATTGCGAAGCAATCATGAAAAAATACGACCTGACGGTGAAGGAAGACCTCGGCATAACACCCAATTCCTATTTCGCCGCTGCATTGGATGGCACAGGACGGGGGGTTTTTGAGTTGGCGCAAAACCTGCTCGCACTGCCCGAAGTGGATGCCTGCCACCCTGAACTCGTGCGGGAACGCAAGTTCAAGTTCGTACACCCGATGCAGTGGCATTTGAAGGAAACGCAGATAAACGGCCTCACCATCAGCCAGCACGCCAACGTGGAGGCCGCTTGGGAACTCAGCACTGGCAAGGGCATCACCATCGCCATCCTCGATGACGGCGTGGACACCTCGCACCCGGAATTTATAGGTAAAATAGTCTTTCCAAGGGACACTGTCACCAATGTGGACGACGCCAAGCCCAAGCACCCCAGCGAGCACCACGGTACGGCTTGCGCCGGGGTGGCTGCCGCCAGCGGCAATGGCAAGGCCAGCGGTGTTGCGCCTGCGGCGCAACTGATGCCCGTTCGCCTCGGCAGCATCGGCAGCCTCAGCGAGGCCAAGGCTTTCAAATGGGCCGCCGACAACGGGGCCGATGTGATTTCGTGTAGCTGGGGGCCGGAGGACGGTGCCTGGTGGAACATCAAAGACCCATTGCACACCCGCCAGGCCCGCCTGCCCGACAGCGCCAAGGCCGCCATTGACTACGCCGTGGAAAAAGGCCGGGGCGGCAAGGGCTGCGTCATCACCTGGGCCGCTGGCAATGGCAACGAGGACGTGAAATACGACGAATACGCCAGCTACCCAAAGGTCATTGCGGTAGCCGCCTGCAACGACAGCGGGCGCCGCTGCGTCTATTCCGACTTCGGCGAGGCGGTCTGGTGCTGCTTCCCCAGCAATGACTTCTACGAGCCAAAACTGAACCCAACCCGACCCAAGACACCCGGCATCTGGACCACCGACCGCACGGGCAAGAATGGCTACAATGGCGGCGGCATCAACGCCGAGCACCTCGTCGGCGACGTGGATGGGCTGTACACGGCCACTTTCGGCGGCACATCGAGTGCCTGTCCCGGTGTGGCAGGCACGGCGGCGCTCATGCTCGCCGCCAATCCCGCCCTCACTTGGGAGCAGGTAAAGACCATCATGCGCAACAGTTGCGACCGCATTGACGAAACGCAAGGCGCTTATGATGCCAATGGCCACAGCCCGTTCTATGGCTATGGCCGCCTGAATGCACAAAAGGCCGTACAGAACGCCATCGCTGCCGGGCAACCGAAATCGGATGCGCCCGTTTTCACGGTCAACGGCAGCATTGTCTTCAATAAAACAGCAAACGTGCCGCTGGCAAATGGCGTGGAAGTCGGCCCACCCACCGAGGGAGAGCGGCTTTTGGGACTGCAACTCAAACTGGAGCCGTTCCACCCCGACCTGCATGTCTCCTATAAAATGATGGTTAAAAGCATGGGAGAAACTGCCCTCGCTTCCGATGGTGCTTTGGCAAAAGCCGTGGACAAGCGCCGCTCCGTGGTGGGCATTTCCATTTCGCTGGACGGGCCGCTTGCTTCTAAATTTTCGGTGAAATACGCCGTGAAACTGAAGGGCAAAGCCAAGTGGGTGGAGGCCAAGAACGGTGCCTGGGCAGGTAGCAGCGATGCGAAGAAGGGGGCGACGGTGGAGGGGGTGCGGGTGTGGATATGAAAAATTAAAAAAAGGTGTCGCAGCCCCCCGCCGCAACACCTTTTCCTTTTTCACCAATCCTAAAAACTCAATCCGAAGTATATTTCCCCTCGCCCAGTTTCGCATGGGCTGCCGCCAACCTCGCAATCGGCACACGTGGGCCGGAGCAGGAAACGTAATCCAAGCCGATTTTATGGCAGAAGGCAATGGAAGCCGGGTGGCCACCGTGCTCGCCGCAGATGCCGATTTTCAGGTTCGGGCGCTGCTTGCGGCCCCAATCCACGGTGATTTCCATGAGGCGGCCAACGCCTTTGCGGTCGAGTACCTCGAAGGGGTTGTCGTGGACGACGTCCATCTGTTGGTAGAGCGGCAAGAACTTGTTCTCGGCGTCTTCCCGGCTGAAGGAGTATGTGGCCTGCGTCAGGTCGTTCGTTCCGAAGGAAAAGAACTGGGCAACTTTGGCCAGTTCGTCGGCCCGCATGGCTGCACGTACCACCTCAATCATAGAGCCGAACTTGAACTCCAACGGGGCATTCATCTTGGCCTCGATTTTCTCCCTGATTTCATCCACAAATACCTTTACATGCTCCAATTCACGGGCCGTGCAAACTTGTGGCACCATGATTTCAGGGTGTACCTCCACGCCAGCTTCTTGGCATTCGGCGGCGGCTTCGAGGATGGACTGAATCTGCATTTTGTAAATCTCAGGATGCGTGAGGCCGAGGCGCACGCCACGGTGGCCGAGCATCGGGTTCACCTCGTGCAGTTCCTTGATTTTGCGCAGCATCAGCTCTTTTTTCTGGATGGCCTTCGTCACGAGGTCGGCGCCCATCTGGTTGAACGGCGATGGGTAATCGTGTTCCAATTCCTCCTTGGCTTCGAGCAGGCGCAGGCTGCCATAGAGGTTGTTCACGCCGTCAATCGTCGTTTTCAGGTGGCGCAGGTGCTCCAGTTCCCCAATGAGTTCTTCCTCCGAAGGTAGGAACTCGTGGATGGGTGGGTCGAGCAAGCGCACCGTCACGGGGCGTGGCGACATGGCCTTGAAGATTTCAACGAAGTCCTTGCGCTGGATAGGCAGCAGGCGGTTCAGGGCAGCTTCCCGTTCATCGGTGTTGCCAGCCAGAATCATGTCAATCACGATGGGCAGTCGGTCCACGTCGTTGAACATGCGTTCCGTGCGGCAAAGCCCGATGCCCATTGCGCCATATTCGACTGCTTTTTGCGCAGCACCCGGCGTATCTGCGTTGGCGAAAACTTTGAGCCTTGACACGTCGTCGGCCCAGCCGAGCAGTGTTTGCAGCTCTTTCGAGAAGGTCGGGTCAACGGTCGGCACTTCGCCCTGATAGACCTTGCCCGTACCGCCATCTATCGTGATATAATCGCCTTCGTGCAGCGTTTTATCACCGATAACGGCTTGGCGCAGCTTCACGTCCACCGAAATCCCCTCGGCACCTGCCACGCAGGGCTTGCCCATGCCACGGGCCACCACAGCGGCGTGCGAGGTCTTACCGCCCCGGCTCGTCAGGATGCCTTGCGAAGCAAAGAAACCGTGGATGTCTTCGGGCTTGGTTTCTTCCCGCACGAGGATGACTTTTTGGCCGGCCTTACCCAGCGTTTCGGCACGGTCGGCATCGAAAACGCAGTGGCCGGAGGCAGCGCCCGGCGAGGCGGGTAAACCTTGCGCCAGCGCTACGGCCTTGTGTTTAGGGTCAAGGCGGCGGAACAGCAACTGCTCCAACATTTCAGGTTGGATGCGCAGCAATGCTTGGTCTTTTGTAATCAAACCCTCTTTCACCATCTCCACCGAAGTGCGCACGAGCGCCGTGGTGTTCATCTTGCCGTTGCGGGTCTGGAGGCAGTAAAGTGTCTGATTTTCAATGGTATATTCAAAATCCTGTACCTCCCGGTAGTGGGTTTCCAGTTTGCGGCGAAGGTCTTCGAGCTGCTCGTACATTTCGGGCATCTCGTTGGCCAGTTCGGCCACGGGTTTTGGGGTGCGGATGCCCGCAACGACGTCCTCGCCCTGTGCATTTACAAGGTATTCGCCGAACATGACGTTCTCGCCAGTGCCGGGGTCACGGGTAAAGCCGACGCCCGTGGCGCTGTCGGGGCCCATATTGCCGAAGACCATTGTGACGATGTTCACTGCCGTGCCGTTTGCCTTGTCGGGGGTGATGTTGAATTCTCGGCGGTAGTCAACGGCCCGCTTGCCCATCCATGAGTTGAACACGGCTTGGATGGCGATGCGGAGCTGGTCGAAAACGTCCTCTGGGAATGGTTTGCCCGTGTGCTCCAGCACCACTTTGCGGAAGCGCTCGCTGATTTCCTTCAGGTCGGCGGCATTGAGGCCCACGTCCACTTTCACGCCCGCACGGCGCTTGATTTCTTCGAAATGGTGGTCGAATTTTTCATCGGGAACGCCGAGCGCCACCTTGCCAAACAACTGGATGAAGCGGCGGTAGGCATCGTAGCCGAAGCGTTCGTTGCCCGTTTGAGCAATCAGCCCTTTCAAGGTTTCGGAGTTCAGGCCGAGGTTGAGAATGGTGTCCATCATGCCCGGCATGGACATGGCGGAGCCGGAACGCACGGAGACGAGCAGTGGGTTTTTGGCATCGCCAAAACCCTTGCCAGTAGCGTCTTCCAGCCTTGCAATATGCTCTTTGGCCTCGTCCATCAATCCTTGTGGCAAGGTGCGGTCGGGGTTGGCTAAGTAGGTGAGGCAGGCTTCGGTGCTGATGACGAAGCCGGGCGGCACGTTCAGCCCGATTTGGGTCATTTCGCAAAGGTTGGCTCCCTTGCCGCCAAGCAGGTGCTTGTTTTTGCCGTCGCCTTCAGAGAAGGCCCAGATGAATTTTTTTTGATTGGTTTTGCGGGTTTCGAGTGAAAGGTCGGTGGTTGGTGCTGTATCAATCATGGTAGAAATTTTGGTCAAAGTTTGCCATGATTGGTGGGCGGGAAAATGAACTAAATCACTGGGGTAGGTGGGAAAAATCACCCAAATAACAACAGCGAATAAATGGTCAGATATTCAAACTTTTAAGCGGCTTCTTTCAGCGTAGCCTTAATGCTCAATTCGGCAAGTAGTTTTTTTAGTTGCTCCAAATAGTCTTCACGTTGGCGTTCGAATTGTTTTATCATGCTTTCTTCGTTGCGAAGCCGATGGAGGAAAATCATGTAATTTGCCTTTTGGATGTGGTCAAGCACACCTATTATTTCAACCTGTTTGATGTTGGGCACTAAATCTTCCATTTCAGCTAATTTTTAGTTCTACAAATCCTTTCTGGTGTTTTTTAACAAAGGAAATCATTTAACTAAAAACGGCGTTGGCAGCAATCAAGAACCCAGGAATAACAGGCTCAGCCGAGCAAATATCGTCGCCTGTACAGATAGTCATTTGCTTGCCCCGATAGACATGTACCTCTTTGGTTTTAGGGAAAACAAACCAGACGATGGGGACTTTGGCATTGCGGTAGTCAATGAGTTTTTCGTTGTAAGCATTCATTGGGCAATCATCAGAAATTAGTTCCGTCACCATAGATGGCACTTGATTGACTTTGCCAAACAACTTGGCTTGCCCCTCGGTAAAAAAGGAAATGTTTGGGCTTCTATACGAGTTCTCAAACCAGGTTTCAACTTCAGTATAGAAGCGTCCTTTTGCATTCAATTCTTCCAATTTTCTGGTCAAATTGAAAAATATATAAAGATTGCTTTGAGTGAACATCCTTACAGTCTTCACTACTAAGCCATCGACCCATTCATATTTAAAACGGTCTTCTTTGCTCAAATAACGTTTTTCAAACTTGGCAAAATCAATCTTTGTTATTTTCATCTTGGGTAAATATAAAAATCACTTCCTCAAATCCACCCCAAATAAATCCCTCGACTTCATCCAAACCCCTACCACGATGGCCAGCGAAAGCGCCCCGCCCGCCACGACCGAGCGCACCGTGCCCAGCCAACTGGCCGCCATACCGGACTCGAAAGCACCCAGTTCGTTGCTGGCACTGAGGAAAATGCCGTTCACGGCCCCTACCCTGCCCCGCATCTCGTCGGGTACGACCAATTGCAGGATGGTATGCCGAACCACGACGCTCACGGCATCGAAAGCCCCCGTGAAGAACAGTGCCACGATGGAGAGCCACACGTTTTGCGACAGCGCAAAAACAATAGTGGCTACGCCAAAACCTGCCACTGCCAGCAGCATATTGCGCCAAGCCTTGTCCATGACCGAGGTACGGGTGAGCAGCAACAGCGTGAGCACCGCCCCAACGGAGGGGGCTGCCCGAAGCACCCCAAGCCAGCCGGGGCCGACTTTCAGGATGTCTTCCGCAAAGACGGGCAGGATGGCCACCACGCCCCCGAACAGCACGGCAAAGAGGTCGAGGGATATGGAGTAGAGCAGCATCCGGGTCTTAGCCACGAAGGCGATGCCTTCCTTCACCTTCTGGATGATATTGCCCGCTTCTGGGTTTTCGATTTTGCGGTCTTTGATGAGCAGTATGAAAAAAGCGACCATTGCGAACAGCACCAACACAACCAAAATCGTGTTGGTAAAGCCGCACCAATTGTAAATAAAGCCGCTGATGCCCGGCCCGACGATGGTGCCTGTCTGCCAACCTGCACTGCCCCAAGTAGCGGCATTTTCATAGGCGTGGCGCTCGACGAGGAATGGTTTTAGGGCTGATGCCGTGGGCGAAAAGAATGCGTAGAAGCCGCCTGTGGCAGCTATCACGGCGTAAATCACGTATTTCAGGCTGTGTGCGGCCTGCTCGTCGGTCAGCATTTTTGATACAAAAAACAGGGCGAGGGAGCAGAGGGCGATGCCCGTGATGCTCACCAAAAGGATTTTCTTTTTGCTCAATTTATCGGCAAAATGCCCGCCCACCAACGACAGTCCGATGAAGGGCAACGCATAGGAAAGCCCCACGAAGGCGATGGCCTTGGGGTCGCCCGTGAGTCGGTACAGTTCGTAGCCGATGATGACCTCTTGGATGAGGAACCCCACCGTGAAGAGGAAGTTGGCGGCCATGTAGTAGCGGAATTCGGGGTAACGGAAGGCAAGAAAGGAGTCTTTTTCTTTAGTTTTCATGAAAGGTATTGGCTTATTGGACTTACGTTGTCAAGTGTGAATAGGGATACGGGGCAAAGTTCCCTAAAAGCAGCAGTTACTGCGATTTTATTTTTAGCCGTAGCTTTGTGGTTGCGCTACAATTTCATCAGCCTTTTAGCTGAGCAATGTTGGTACAATAGCAGACGTTTTTCGTTAGTATCTTCAGATGACACAACCTAACTGAAGCTGGTAGGTGTCTTTTTCAAATCATTCAAACAGCATGAAGCTAAAACTAGACTATATGGAAATCAAATTTCATTCAATGAAAATAAATTCAAGGGGAGGCGTATCCTTTGGTGGTTTACTGCACCTGTTTTTATTGGCCACCTTGGCCATGCTCATAGGTTGTGACCGTGAAAAGGAGCCAATTCCCTCATTTATTACTGTAGAGCCTTTTGAACTTTTGCCAACTGACTTTGGAATACATGGCAGCATCTCAAACAAAATCACTCATGCTGATATGTTTATGTTCGATAGCCTTGAAAACAGAGCCATTTCTTTGGGCGTGATAGAGTTACCAGCTACTTTTCCCGTCTTAGAAGAGGGCAGTTTCAGTATAAACATTGACCCCGTTATTAAGGCCAACGGCAGTTCACTTTCCTTGCAGGGATACCCGTTTTATACCCGTTTTTCAAAAACAATCAACCTCTCCACGGATGCCCCCATTACGGTAAAACCTACCACCACCTACTCCGAAGATGCAGTATTTGAGGTAGTGGAGGATTTCGAGGGAACGGGCGAAACGCTTTTCTCCGTTGACCGGGATGGAAATCCAAACACTTTTATGACTCGGTCGAATTCAGATGTTTTTGAAGGACAGACCGTAGGGCGTGTGCTACTCGATACCGCCAACGCTACCGTTGCTGCGCAAACCGCTGGCCTCTACGACCTTACCATCGGCACGGCGGGCAAGGTGTTCATCGAATTGAATTACAAAACCGATGTGCCCCTTGAGTTTGGGTTGATTCCAGTTGAGGACAATGGCCAAGAATCCGAACCGATTTTGGATTGGTATGTTTTGGCCAAAAACGATTGGAACAAAATCTATTTTGACATCACCAATGCCATCAGTTCGACCGGCAGCCTTAGGTTCGCCGTGGTTTTTAATGGCCAAATCCCTTACGAAGACGGCAAATACACCTTGCAGCAAGCTGAGATATTGTTCGATAATTTCAAAATCGTGCATTTCTAACGCAATGAAACGGCCATAACAGGTGGGGTTGGCAAGTATATCTCTACATTTGCCCAAACAGACTATGACAGCTACCCGCACTTATCAACTATTCGACTTTCTGGCGGCATTGCTTGCATGGGCGCTTTTTTTGCTTTATAGAAAATGGCTGGAAGGCAG
>JADLHE010000518.1 GCA_020848965.1 Saprospiraceae bacterium | reverse complement strand
CCATGCTGGGCGGCAATTTCTTCCGAAAGCCGTTGGTTCTCCCGGTACCATTCCTGGGTATGGTAGCCAGCGTAAAATTTGCCGTATTGCCCTGTAAAATCTTCGTGGTGCAGGTGCAGCCAATCGTATTCCGTGAGCTTGTCGGCTAACACTTCGTCGTCGTAAATTTTGTCGAAAGGGATTTCAGCGTAGGTCAGTACGAGCGTCACAGCGTCGTCCCAAGGCTGAATATTGTCGCCCCGTTGGCTTTTGAAAGCCTCGGTTGGGGTGTAAACGGCGATTTTGGGCGCTTTTTCCAGCTTTACGGCTTCTTGGTTCACTTCCGGTTGGTTGATTTCATCAATAATTCGGTTGAAAGCTCCATCCG
Source organism: Saprospiraceae bacterium (assembly GCA_020848965.1). Classification (GTDB taxonomy): domain Bacteria; phylum Bacteroidota; class Bacteroidia; order Chitinophagales; family Saprospiraceae; genus UBA6168. The sequence goes on along the minus strand of JADLHE010000518.1, from coordinate 2,730 downwards.
GGATCACCTCGTAACTGACGCCACGCAGCTTGCATTCTTTTTCAAAAACAGAGGTGTATGGAAAGGCAAAACTGCCGCCCCGATAATTGAGCAGCCACCAAGCCTCTACGTTGTTGCTGATGACCCAATAGGTGATGCCATAAGCCTTGAGGTGGTTTTGTTGCTCCGCATCCATGGGCAGTAGCATGAAAGAGGCGCTCATTTGCGAAGCAAAAAGCAAAGCGAAAGCGATGGAAGAAATAAGTTTTTTCATGTCGGGATGAATTTAACGGCCATAAAACGCAGCAATTAAATGCGAATTGCTTGCCGAAGGTTGCGATGGCTGCAATATTGCTGGAAAAATTTTACAAAAAAAGCAACGACAGTAACCTTCTGTCGTTTTTACCTGTTTGAAGAGCCTCTACCCTATTGGCGGTGGTTTGCAAATTTCGGATATCCATCAGATTTGTGAAATTTGCCGCCAGCTCTAAGTAGTCAGTAGGTGGCAGTCAGTTGTTGAGGCCCGATAAGGCGCAAAATGCAAGTCGTGGCCATCAATCGTAGGCCGTCCACCGTCAACCAAAAATTAATGCAAAACCTGACCTTTCAATATCCCGCTTGGTACTTGCTGCTGTGCATTGCCCTTGGCCTTGCCTATGCAATGACGCTTTATTTTCGGGACAAAACCTTTGCGGAGCAACATCCGCAACTTCATAAAATACTGGGCGTGCTGCGCTTCCTTGCGGTCACGCTTTTGGCGTTTTTGTTGATGGAGCCATTGCTGAAATCGCTGCTGACCGAAACCAAAAAACCAGTGGTGGTGCTGGCACAAGATGAGTCGGAATCGGTCGGCTCCGTGCTGCAAGGTCAAGGATTGGAGGCTTACAAGGCTGCTTGGGCCAAACTAAAAAACGACCTGAGCGCCAAATACGAAGTGAAGGAATACGGTTTTGGGAGTGAGGTGCGGGAAGGCGTCAATTTTGACATGAAGGATAAAATCTCGAACATCTCAAAACTGATGACCGAGACGACCGACCTCTATGCTGGCCAAAACCTCGGGGCCGTTGTGCTGGCCACGGACGGCATTTACAATGAAGGCAGCAACCCTCTTTATGCGGGCAATAAATTGAATGCCCCAGTTTTCTCAGTGGCTTTGGGCGATACAACGCCCCAAAAAGACTTGGTACTGAAAAGGGTGTTTCACAATAAAATATCTTACCTCGGCGATAAGTTCAACGTTCAGTTTGACATATCGGCCCGGAATTGCGGAGGTGCCAATACGACCGTCACTGTGGCGAAAATGAATGGGAATGAGGTGAGAAACCTCCAAACCATCCCCGTCAGCATCAATTCCAACGATTTTTTCACAACCCGTGAACTGGTTTTGGATGCGAACGAGGCTGGCGTGCAGCGCTATCGGATTTCGCTTTCGCAAGTTAGCGGCGAAAAATCGGTGGCCAATAACAGCCGTGAGTTTTTTGTGGATGTGTTGGATGCCCGTCAAAAACTGCTGCTGCTGGCAAATGCCCCCCACCCCGATATTGCTGCACTGAAACAGACGCTAGAGGTCAATAAAAACTACCAAGTAACAGTAGCCTATATCAACGACCTGAAGGTGAATGTGGCCGATTTTGATTTTGTGGTGTTGCACAATTTGCCAAGCAACCGAAACGATGCTTCCTCTGTACTGAATGTTTTGAACGCAAAAAAGACGCCCCGGATGTTCATCGTTGGTTCGCAAACGAACCTCGTCCGGTTCAACCAGGTGCAGCCCTTGCTGACTATCCAAGGCGATGTGCAGAATGCCAACCCGGTGCAGGGTGTTTTCGACCCAAACTTCAGCTTGTTCACCATTGACGAAAACCTGCGCCGCAACTTGCCGAACTTCAACCCACTCACTGCTCCCTTCGGCGATTTTCAAGCCCGTGGCGACACACAAGTACTTCTTTATCAACGCATTGGAAAGGTGGACACCAAATACCCGCTCTTGCTTTTTGGTGAGGAAAACGGGGTAAAATTGGCTGTTTTGGCAGCGGAGGGTTTGTGGCGTTGGCGCCTCTTCGATTATTTGCAGCACCAAAACCACGATATTTTCAGCGAATTGATTGGTAAGAATTTCCAGTACGTGGCTGTAAAAGCGGACAAGCGGCGCTTCCGAATTTCGACGAGCAAGAATATTTTCAACGAGAACGAACCCATCATTTTTGATGCCGAGCTTTACAATGAAAGCTTTGAACTCATCAATGAACCAGATGTGCGCTTGACCATCACCAATTCCGACAAAAAGGAGTTCAATTATACCTTCAACAAAACCACGAAGGGCTACACCTTGAACGCTGGCGTTTTTCCAGTCGGCAATTACAGGTTCCGTGGCAACACGAGTTTCAATGGGCAGAACCTTAGTTTTGACGGTCAGTTCAGTGTGCAGCCCATTCAGTTGGAGTTGTATGAAACCACTGCCGACCATGCCATGCTCCGCCGCCTGAGCAACGAATTCGGTGGTGCAGTTTTTTACCAAAACCAATTGGCTGCGCTCGGTGATTCATTGCTTGCACGGGATATTAAACCAGTGATTTACAATACCACCCGAACCCGCTCCGTCATTAACCTGAAATGGATTTTCTTCCTCATTCTCGCCTTACTTTCTGGTGAATGGTTCATGCGGAGGTACTTTGGGGCGTATTGATGCTGGATGCTGGATGCTGGATGCTGGATGCTGGATGCTGGATGCTGGATGCTGGATGCTGGATG
>JADLHE010000517.1 GCA_020848965.1 Saprospiraceae bacterium | reverse complement strand
TGAAGGAGGCGGTGAAGACGGAATTCAATATTGAGGGCAACCCGACCTTTGATTTCATGGCCTTGGTTTTGGAACATAAGCCACACCAAGCCACGCTCGTGCCCGACGACCCTCGTGCGCTCACCAGCGACCGTGGTTGGGACACCATTGCGAATGCGTTTTTCTTGAAAGAAATTGTGTCGGAGCTGAAAGGCGCTGGCATACGTGTCTCCTTGTTTGTGGATGCCGAAGAGCGTTTCGTGGAAGGTGCAAAGGCCGTTGGGGCCGACCGTGTGGAGTTCTATACCGGCGAATTTTCGCAAGAATTTTCAAAAAATAAGCAAGAAGCAGTGGAAGCTCACCGCCGATGCGCTATACTTGCGAACGAAATCGGCATCGGCATCAATGCGGGGCACGATTTGAACCTCGAAAACCTGCGTTTTTACAAGGAAAACGTACCGGGCCTGCTCGAAGTGTCCATTGGTCATGCGCTCATTTCCGATGCACTTTACTACGGCCTGAGCAACACCATTCAGATGTACCTTCGGCAATTGAGATGACATTTTATTTTTGAACTCAAGGCCGCATTCGCCCCATTGCATTCGTTCAGACATTAAATAGTTAGCGAGGTAGTCCCATCCAAAACAGAATTGCAGCAATCCCCATTCATTCCCAATAAACCCGAAACACAAGCCGCAGAATCTTCCACGCAAGTCAAAGTGGATTTTTTGTAGATAACAAGTTTAGAAATGGTCGGTCGGAGGAAACGAGCTTGTGAAGCCCGCACTGACAGCAGGATTTTGGCAATTATTTTTTCTTAATAAAATTGATTTAGTATGAAAAAACTCTCACTAGCCCTAGTGCTAGCGCTGTGCAGCATATCTGCTATGATTGCCCAGCGCACAATTATGGGTACAGTCAATGGCGACGACGGCTCAGCCCTGATCGGAGCAACTGTACTTTTGAAAGGTACTTCCACAGGTACCATCACCGACATTGACGGCAAATACTCCATCAGAGTGCCAGAATCAGGTGCCATTCTCGTTTTCAGCTACACAGGTTTCACGTCAGAGGAAGTGGCCGTTGGAACGTCCAACGTCATTGACCTCACCATGAAATCGGGCCAAGTGCTCGAAGAGGTAGTGGTGACTGCCCTTGGTGTGTCACGCTACAAAAACGAGGTAGCCTATTCTGCACAAAAAGTGGATGGCGACCAGATGACCGTCACCCGTGATGCCAACATGGTGAATGCCCTGAGCGGTAAGGTTGCAGGCTTGAACATCAAGCGCAACAACAACCTCGGCGGCTCTACCAACGTGGTGCTTCGGGGTGCAAAATCGTTGACCGGCGACAACCAAGCGCTGTTCGTCATTGACGGGGTACCTATTGACAACTCGAACACCAACACAACAGACCAATCAACTGCCCGTGGCGGCTTTGATTATGGTAATGCTGCCAACGACATTAATGCGGATGACATTGAATCAGTTACGATTCTGAAAGGTGCTGCTGCTTCTGCCCTTTATGGCTCACGTGCTGCAAACGGCGTGGTGATGATCACCACAAAAAAGGGCAGCAAATCCAAGGGTATCGGCGTGAGTGTTAACACAGGTATGAACTACGGCAAAGTGGATAAAAGCACTTTTTTGAAATACCAAAAAGAGTACGGAGGTGGTTATGGTGCATATTATGAAGACCCAAGTGGTTACTTCTTATACCGTGACATTAACGGCGACGGTGTTGAAGACCTTGTGGGAACGGTCAGCGAGGATGCATCTTATGGTGCAAAATTCGACCCTAGTCTGAGCGTATATCAGTGGGATGCTTTTTACGATAAGACTTCTCCCAACTTTGGTAAGGCTACGCCTTGGGTAGCGGCAAAGAATGATCCCATCACTTTTTTTGAAACAGCAGTCGGAACCAGCAATGGCATCACGATTGACGGAACCAATGATGGTGGATATTTCAAGCTTGGCTATACCCGCACAACAGACAAGGGATTGCTTCCAAACAGCAATATCGAGAAAAACCTTGTAAACTTTAGCTCGTCTTACAATTTGACGAAAAAACTCAACGTGTTCGCTTCGGTGAACTTCACGGCAACAGACGGTAAAGGGCGTTATGGCACAGGCTATGATGCAAAAAACCAAATGACCAGTTTCCGGGAATGGTGGCAAACGAACGTTGATGTTCAAGCTCAGAAGGCAGCTTATGAAAGGACTAAGCAAAACGTAACTTGGAACTGGGCTGACCCTGATGATTTGGTTCCGATTTATTGGGATAACACCTATTGGGTAAGGCATGAAAATTACTCAACTGACCACAGAAATCGCTACTTTGGCCGGGTTGGTTTCACTTATAATCTTACTTCTTGGTTTGACATCACTGGCCGGGTTGCTATTGACCAATACAGCGAGATTCAAGAAGAACGAACAGCTGTCGGCAGCGTGGATGTATCTAAATACTCACGTTTCAACCGCAACTACCAAGAGGTGAATTATGACCTTTTAGGGCAGTTCAAAGAGATGAACATTGCCAATAACCTGAAATTCAACGCACTAATTGGCTCCAATATCCGTAAGCAGAGCATCGGCTCTATCCGAGCCACGACTAACGGTGGATTGGTATTGCCAAGGCTGTACTCTCTTTCAAATACAGTAAACCCAATAGAGGCACCTTTAGAAACGCAGACGGACTTGGAAGTGGATGGTGTATTCGCACAAGCGGGCTTTGTGTACGATGGTTGGGCAATCCTTGACTTGGCTGCTCGCCGCGACCAGGCTTCCAGTTTACCAGCGGGCAACAATATTTATTATTACCCATCAGCATCTTTGGGCATAATATTCTCAAGATTTCTTGAGCAAAACGATGCCTTCACTTTTGGGAAGCTTCGTTTGAACTATGCTGAGGTAGGCAATACTGCACCGCCACTAAGCGTGTATGATGTTTTCAATATCAATACCTCCTTCAATGGGTCAGCCTCTTATGACGTGCCATCTACCAAGAATAACGAAGGCCTTAAACCAGAGCGCACAAAAAGTTACGAAGCTGGTTTAGAGCTTCGTTTCTTAAAGGACAAGTTGGGCTTTGATGTTACTTATTATAAGATGAACACCATTGACCAGATTCTTCCAGCCCCAGTATCAAGGGCAACTGGCTATGACTTCAAGTTCATCAATGCTGGAGATGTAGAAAACAGGGGTTGGGAAGTACAGATGTTTGCCCGCCCAATCAACACACCTAACTTTAAGTGGCGTTTAGACCTGAACTGGGCGCGCAACCGTAACAAGGTAATCAACCTAGGTGACCCTACCGTTACAAACCTACAGCTCGCTTCAATGCAGGGCGGTGTTTCTGTCAACGCTGCAGTCGGCGAGGCTTATGGTACTATCAAAGGCAATAATTATACATACTACGATGCGAATGGCAATGGCCTACGGGACAAGGGCGAGAACCAACGTGTTGTTGGCCCTGATGGATATTATGTGCTTTCGGACGCTGCCAATGAGATTATCGGTAATGTAAATCCAGATTGGACTGGTGGGTTGAACAACACCTTCACTTTCAAGAACCTCTCTTTCAGTTTCTTGATTGACGTGAAGAAAGGTGGCAACGTATTCTCCCTTGACCAATACTATGGTGGCGCAACTGGCCTTCCTGCATACACTGCTGGCAAAAATGACAAAGGAATTGACAAACGCCTGCCAACAGACCAAGGC
>JADLHE010000516.1 GCA_020848965.1 Saprospiraceae bacterium | reverse complement strand
TCAGGAATTTTTAGGAATTAAGTTAAAAGGAAACGAACTGCTTCTCCTTCTCCTCGCCCTCACCCCCCACCTCTCCCCCGGTTTCTTCCGCTCCATCCTCGCCGAGCACCTCCCCGATGGCGGCGACTTCCCCGAATTCGGCGGCGTAAAAGGCCAAAACCACCGGGACATCCTCCCCACGGGCGAAACGGCCCAGTTCATCCTCGCTGGCGACGACCTCGAAAAGCGGCTGGAAGTCCAGCGGCTGTTCAGCACCGATCACTGGTTTCACAAAAAAGGAATCCTGCGCTTGGAGCCAGTGCCACCCGGTGAGCCAGTGATGAGTGGCCGCATCATCCTCGACCCAGAAGTACTGGAAATGCTCACCCTGGGCAGTGTCAGCAAGCCCCGGTTCAGCACCGACTTCCCAGCGGAGTACATCGAAACGGGCATGGACTGGAGCGACCTTGTGCTGGCACCCAGCACCCTTCGCCAAATTCGGGAAATCGAGAGCTGGGTGCGCCACCAAGCTACCTTTTTTGAAAAATGGGGCATGGGAAAAAAAGTAAAACCCGGCTACCGGGCGCTTTTCCACGGGCCGCCCGGTACTGGCAAAACCCTTACGGCCACACTGCTCGGCAAAAGCACGGGCAAGGATGTTTACAAGATTGACCTTTCGATGGTGGTGTCGAAATACATCGGCGAGACGGAGAAAAACCTCGCCCGCCTTTTCGACAAAGCGCAAAACAAGGACTGGATTTTGTTCTTTGACGAAGCCGACGCCCTGTTCGGCAAGCGTACCAGCGTGCGGGATGCCCACGACAAATATGCCAACCAAGAGGTGAGCTACCTGCTTCAGCGCATCGAATCCTATCCGGGACTGGTCATTCTTGCCTCCAATTTCAAATCGAATATTGACGACGCCTTCCTGCGCCGTTTTCAGGCGATGGTGTTTTTCCCCATCCCTAAACCCGACGAACGGCTTGTGCTTTGGGAGAAGGCTTTCCCACCCAATATCGGCATAGACCCTGCCATCGAATGGCCCCGCATTGCGCAGCAATATGAACTTACCGGAGCAAGTATCATGAACATCGTGCAGTACTGTTGCATCGTGGCATTGGAACAAAGCAAGGATGCTATTTCACTTGAAAACTTGCAAAACGGGATTCGCAACGAATTGGTGAAAGAAGGGAAAATGCTGTGAGCACCAGATTTTTCGCCAGTTTTTAGGTGTTTGATTCGGCAAGCTTTTTTATTTTTGACCTGCTATGTATTGAAAACGCATCATTTCATGCCGAATCCAATCATCCATACCATTGGCCACTCCAACCTCACCGCCGAAGACTTTCTTCGCCTGTTAAAGGCACATGGAATTGATTGCGTAGTGGACGTGCGAAGTACACCCGCCAGCCAATACAACCCGCAGTTTAACAAGCCAGTACTGGCCAAATTCTTGAAAGAAAACTAAATTGCATACCTGCATTTCGGGCGGGAATTCGGGGCAAGGCACACGGCAACCAACTTGCACGACGAAGATGGTAAAGTGGATTTCGAAAAAGTCAGGGCCACTGCCGACTTCAACTTGGGTGTTGAACGCCTTTCGCAGGGCGTTGAAAAAGGTTTTTTCCCGGCGTTGATGTGTGCCGAGGCCGAACCCCTGGAATGTCACCGCTTCTCCATGATTTCGGTTTTTTTGGCTGAAAATGGCTTTGAGGTAGTGCATATCCTGAAAAATGGCGAGACGGCCACCCAAGCCGAACTTGAGCAGGAAATGCTCAAAAAATTTGCAAAAAAACTGCCGCAACCCAATATCTTCGAACCAGAAATCGGGCCAAAGGAACAGTTGCAAGCGGCCTATCGCCTGCACAACAAATTGGTCGGATGGTCGCCCAAAAAGGAAGACTTGATGGCGGAAGAAGACCGAATCTAAATATCACCCATTGATGATTAAGCTCTATACCATCGGTTTTACAGGTAAAAATGCCAGCCAGTTTTTTGGGCTGCTTCGCAACAATGAGGTCAGCACCGTCATTGATGTTCGTATCAGCAATGCCTCCCAATTGGCAGGTTTTACCAAGGCCAGCGATTTTCCTTTTTTTTTAGGAGAAATTGGTGGTATCGGCTATGAACATAACCTCGATTTTGCGCCGACAAGAGAATTGCTCGACCTCTACCGCCACAAAAAAATGACTTGGAAAGAATACGGGGATGCCTATTTGAACTTGATTGATATGCGGAAGATTGGCAACAAAATCCACCCCGAAAACCTGCATCAGCACTGCCTTTTATGCAGCGAGCATGGCCCTGAAAAATGCCACCGCAGGCTGCTAGCAGAGTATTTTCAGCACCGTTTCAACGATGTGGAGATTGTGCATTTGGTGAAGTGATGTTTGTGTAAGTGGTTGAAAATCAGGTGCTTTTGGTGAAGTTGATTTGTATTTTATTATAGACACCAAAAACAACTGCTATGACGAAAACCTACCTCCTCTGCTTGGCCAATTCCAAGAAGTATGGCGAGCGCTGTATTGCGGGCATTCAACTAAGCCCCGATGCGCAGCAGCAATTTCACTTTGTTAAGATGGATGGAAAGCCACGATGGCTTCGCCCTGTTTCAGATGCGGTAAACGGGCAGGTGCCCGCCCAAATGGTTGCCGATTTCGCAATTGGTGACATACTTGAGTTTGAATTGCTGGAACATTGCCCAGGCACCTATCAAACTGAAAATTGTTTGTTCGCTCCGGGCAGCCTCCGAAAAGTTAGGGCAGCGAATATGTCCGCTTCTCACCTTGAACAACTCATTGAAAATCAAGCGGATGTGCTTTTTGGAAATCGGCAGAAAACGCTGAGTTTGGATGAAATCCAGCACATAAACCGCTCCTTGGTTTTGGTGAAACCCGATAAAATTGAGCCTTATTTTACCACGCCCTACAACACGAAGCCTCGTGTGAAATTCAATCTGGGAGAAACCACTTACGACCTCCCCATGACGGATGTCAATTTTTTTGACCAAATGCAGCTGGGCTTGGAATCGCTTGCCGCTATGTCGGTTTTTATCACTGTTTCTTTGGGGGTGGAGTTTGAAGGTAAAATCTACAAGCTGGCGGCGGGAATGATTTATTGTAAATAAACCTGAACTGCTATTTTTGCCTTCAACTCCTTTTAGCCAATAGCCACCTGCAAAATGCTACTTCCCTTCTTCAACGAAAACGAGACCGAGGCTGGCTGCGACGAGGCAGGCCGAGGTTGCCTTGCTGGCCCTGTGTTTGCGGCGGCGGTCGTATTGCCCAAGGATTTTACCCACCCCTTTCTCAATGACTCTAAGCAACTCACTGAGAATCAACGGCTTGAACTTCGCCCCATCATCGAACGGGAGGCAGCGGCTTGGGCAGTGGTGAGCCTTTCTCCTTCGGAAATTGACCAATTGAACATACTTTGGGCTTCGGTGGCGGGGATGCACCGGGCCGTGGGGCGATTGCAAATCACCCCTACCAGTTTGCTGATTGACGGCAACCGATTCAAGCCGTACCCTGGCATCCCGCACCACTGCATGGTGAAGGGCGACGGGCGGTTCATGAGCATTGCGGCAGCATCCATTTTGGCAAAAACATACCGAGACGAATACATGCAACGGATGGCGGAGCAGTACCCGCAATATGGCTGGGAGCGGAACAAGGGTTATCCAACTGCCGAGCACCGGGAGGCCATCCGGCAATGTGGGGCAACGCCAGAGCACCGAAAATCTTTCCGGTTGTTGGCAGAGGCCGAAATGCCCAAGGCGGAGCAGGGCATTTTATTCGAGTAAATCAGAATTGTTCTTCTTTGACCTCATTCACCACGGGCGTTGCAGTGGCCGGAGCTGCGATGATGGAATCCATTTCCACGTCCGTGGAATCGTTCTTCGGATGCCTGAATCCGTAGCAATCCAGTCTATCCAGAGTGATGCTGTCCATTTCGGGGAAGTCGTTTTTGAGCCATTTTTCAAAGGCCTTCGACCCATAAACTTGGTTCAGGAAGTTGGAGCAAATGGGCAAGGCCGTGCTGGAGCCTTGGCCCAATTTGGTGTCCAGGAAGCGCACTTGTTGGTGCTCGCCGCCTACCCAGGCCCCAAAGCAAATATCGGGGGTAAAGCCAATGAACCAGCCGTCACGGTTGTCGTTGGAGGTGCCAGTTTTGGCTGCGATTCGGAGCTTTTGTTTCAATTGCTTGCGCAAGCGATGCGCCGTGCCGTGGTCGCTGTCCACTACTTTCTGGAGGAAACTTCGCATCATATCGGCATGCATCTCCGACATCGCTTTAGTAAAGCTTTTGGGGTTGGGTGTGCCTATGCCCTTTATCACCTCTCCGTCGTTGGTTTCAATCTTTGTGACGTAGTGAAGCACCGGCCGTTTGCCCCGGTTGGCGATGGTTGAAAAGGCGTTCACCATCTCGAAAAGCGTAAGGTCAACGCCGCCCAGTGCTATGCCCGCTTCCTTTGGAATGGGGGAGCTAATGCCCATTTTTTGCGCCATGTTGCGCACGGAATCCACTTTCACTTCCAAAATCACCTGCACGGCAATCGTGTTGATGGAGCGCTTCAATGCCCCTTCCATATTGTAGTAGCCGCCATATTCATCGTCCACATTCTTGGGTGCCCAACCCTCGAATTCTTCATAGGTGATGTGTTCGTTGTGCCAATTCTTGCAGGGGTCCATGCCGCCCTCCAAGGCTTGTGAGTACAGCACTGGCTTGAAAGTGGAGCCTACTTGCCGACGGGACTTGATGTGGTCGAACTTATTGTACTTGAAATTGATGCCGCCCACCCAAGCCAATACCTTTCCGGTCTTGTAGTCGGCAGCCATAAAGCCCGTGTTGAGCAGGGAGAGGTAGTATTTGACGGAGTCAACAGGCGAGAGCATGGTGTCCACATCCAGCCCGGTTTTCCAATTCAGGATGGTCATTTTGGCGGGCGTTTTCAGTGCTTCCGCAATTTCCTTTTTGCTGGCTTTTCGGCCCTGCATGATGCGCACCCGGTCGGAGAGCTTTACTTGCTGGTTCAGCAGGTTGTCGTTTCCATAGAGGCGGGCGTCCTTTTCTTTGCCATTAAATTTGAAATAATTGCCCTGAATCTTGCGCATTTCCTCCTCCGTGGCATTTTCGGCAAATTGCTGCAGCCTGGAGTCAATGGTCGTGTAAATCTTGAGACCGTCCGTGTAGATATTATAGGCGCTGCCGTCGGGTTTGGTGAGCTTTTCCAGTTCCTCTTCCAATTGCAGGCGCAAATGCTCCCGGAAGTGCGTGCCAATGCCCTCGTTATGGGTGCGCACTTTGTAATCGAGTTTCAGCGGCAATTCTTGCAGCGAGTCCAGTTCCTGTTTGGTCAAAAAACCATTGCGCTCCATGCGGGCCATGACGGCGTTGCGGCGCTTCTTTGAGCGTTCTGGGTTTTTGATGGGGTGGTAGGCCGTGGTCGCCTTCAACATGCCCACGAGCACCGCCGCCTGTTCCGGCTTTAGTTTGCTTGGTTCAATATTGAAAAAGCGGCTGGCGGCCGTTTTTATCCCAAACACATTTCCGCTGAACGGGATGGTGTTCAAGTAAAGGGCAATGATTTCTTCTTTGGTATAGACTTTTTCAAGGCGTGTGGCGATGACCATTTCTTTAGCCTTGTTGATGGGTAGGCTGAAGAACCAAAACTTCTTCCGAGGGAACAGGTTCTTGGCCAACTGTTGCGTGATGGTACTGCCGCCGCCCGATTCGTCTTCCTGCATCATGATGCTTTTCACGAACACCCGTCCCAAAGCCCGGTAGTCAATGCCATGGTGCTTGTAAAAACGGGCGTCCTCGGCAGCGATGAGCGCTTGTTTCAGGCATTCTGGAATCTCCTCCATGCTGGCAGGCAGGCGGTTTTCGATATAATAGCGGCCCAGCAGCACGCCATCGGAAGAATAGACTTCAGAGGCGAGGTTGTGGTCAATTTTCTTGAGCGATTCCACGGTTGGCAGCGGCCCGAAGCTACCGCTGAAGAGCAAAAAGAGCAAGAGGACCAGCAAAAGGAAAAGGGTGCTAAATGCAATGACAGCGCCCAGTGCTATCTTGGCAAGTAGTGGTTTGCGTTGTGAAAAGGCTTTATACCGTTCCCGCCAACTCACGGGAATTGGGTTCAGTTTTCTCAAAAGGCCCTTCACATTGGACAATAAAACGTCAAATTGCATTTATAAGCTGTGTTCGTTGGATGTATTGACGCAAATGAGCCGTGATGTCACATTTCCCTTCTCGATTGGCCCATTTTTTTCCATCCGCATCAATACAAAAACTCAAAAAGGCGGGCAATGTTAGTGATTTCTTGAAACTTCCGTGTTAAGTCTTGCCTAGTTTTTGCGAGTTCTTCAAAACACGGCACAGTTTCCGCTAATT
>JADLHE010000515.1 GCA_020848965.1 Saprospiraceae bacterium | reverse complement strand
CACCGCTCCGACGACCGTGGGCAAACTTGGGTGGACATCAGCGCCAATTTGCCCGATATTGCTATCAACGATATGTACGTGCTGCCCGGCCACGCCGACTCGGTGCTGTTTGTGGCCACCGATGCGGGCGTGTATGCCAGCAAGGATGCTGCACAGAGCTGGCACCGCCTCGGCGTCAACATGCCGTTTGTGCCAAGTTTCGACTTAGATTGGAACCCAGTTGAAAATACGCTGATTGCTGGTACTTTTGCCCGCTCTATCATGACCTACCCCATCGACTCCTTGTTGAAAGTAGTGGAGCCGCCTTCGGCAACGAAGCAGCCCATCGTCAAGATAGCAATGAATATTAGCCCCAATCCAGCCAGCAGTTTTGTCAATATTTCAACGGATGTTTTGCCAAAAACTGCGGCTGAAATCAGTGTTTTCGACCTGCAAGGCCGACAAATCCGCCAAGCAAAATTGCCGAAAGGCAAGGCCATCAGCCATCGTTTTGATTTGGCAGCCTTGCCCGCCGGGCAATATTTTGCAAGGATAAAAATAGATGGGAGCGTCGGCACCAAACGTTTCATCAAGCAATAAAGAATGTCAAACAACCGCACTTCGCAAATACGAATCACCGTCAACCTCGACGAAAAGAACATGCCCACTAGCATTGACTGGGATGCTGATGACCGCACTGATGGGAACCAACCCGTGCATTGCAAAGGCATGTTGCTTTCACTTTTTGAGCGAGAATCCTTGGATACCATGAAGATTGACCTTTGGGCCAAAGACATGCAGGTGAACGAAATGGACCGCTTCTTTTTCCAATCGCTGAGGGGCATGGCCGACACCTATTTCCGGGCTACTCAAAACCGGGAACTGGCCGTGGATATGCAGCGCTTTGTACAGTATTTTGGGGAGAAAACCGGGATTTTACAAAAGGAATAATCTAATAAAACACCTGTATTTGCTTTAAATCTTGCTCCATTCTGATTAGTGTCGAATACATGTTAACCTACAATGCGTCCCTACCTTTTTCTATGTATTTTACAAAGATGTAGCTACAAGTAATAACTAGCTTACTAGTTTTGCATTCCTTATTACGTCAAGCATCACTTACCTGACTCTCTTAATCAATCCTATTTAAATTCATCTGGTCTTAAAAGTCTATAAGCCTTTGGTTTTGGAAAGCACTCACCTGTTCCAAGCAGCTACTCTATTGCATCACGCAAGCTGAAACTTGATTTTTTTTTCAATATTTTTCAACTACTTTATCTATGAACAAAACACCTAACACAGGCGTGGTTGGACTTAATTGCTCCAACTCAAAAATTACATTTTTATCTGAATGGAGGTCTGTATTCGCAGTAATTCTATTACTGTTGGGAGGCTTGGCCGCCCATGCGACCACCTTCACCTTCAACAACACGGGCTGCCAAACGGTCAAGGTTTACAAGGTTTTCTTGCTTTTTGAAAACTACCAAACCTCGGTAAACGCAAGTCAGTCCTACTCCACCACCTCAGCTTCTTGGGGCGAGCAGTGGGTGTATCGCAGCTCAAATGGCACTTACCTTGGCGGCTACACCATTCCATGGGTTTCAAATTGCACACACGACTTCAACTCAGGTGGTGGCCCTTCTGCACCAGTTGTGGGCAATATTTCCCACCCTACCTGCAATGCAATGGGAAGCGTGACCCTGAACGGCCTGCCTTCTGGCAGTTGGACGCTGACACGCAACCCCGGTGGCGTGACCACCAATGGCAGTGGCAGCAGCACCACCATTACCGGGCTTGATGCTGGCGCTTATTCATTTTCGGTCAACCAAGCGGGTTGCACAGCATCAGCCTATGTAAATGCCACGCTGAACGCTGCCCCGGTAGCTAGTTCTGCCCCAGCACTTTACAGTTTCACGGCCAGCAACGCTTGCCCAGCCACTACCGTGAACCTGAATTCACTGACACCGCTTTTCGTCCCAAGCGGCTACACGCTTTCTTGGCACACTGGCACCCCAGCTAATGCTTCGAACAAAGTGTCAAACCCAAGTGCGGTGGCAGCAGGCACGTACTATGCAACTTTCTACAATACCGCTGCCAACTGCTATTCCGGTGCGAAAACGACCAAAGTTACCGCCGTGGTGGGCAACTGTGGCGGCCTAGTGCGCAGCAAATACAGGACTTTTGATGGTTCAATGAACAATATTTCCAATAGTTCTACCGTGGATTATGGTAAGGTTGGCAACGCATTTTCCAGAGAATTGCCAGCAGGCTATGCAGATGGAATCAGTGCAATGGCAGGGCCAAACCGCCCAAACCCTCGTGCCATTTCCAATAAACTTTCGGCAGAAAGGGAGGACATCCACAACGACCGTGACATGGCGGGCTTGTTCTATAGCTGGGGCCAGTTCATTGACCACGACATGACCGACACCAAGACCAACTCTGCCGACCCGGCCAATATTTCATTGCCGTCCAGCGAAAGCTATTTCACAAATCCAATCGCTTTCAACCGCTCCATGGCGCATCCTGGCACGGGCGTTACCACCCCACGGGAGCAGACAAACCTGAACAGCGCATGGCTGGACGCATCAATGGTTTATGGCCTCACTACTGCCCATTCACAATGGTTGAGGGCTGGTGTTTTCGGTAAAATGAAAACCTCAGACGGCAACCTGCTTCCTTTCAACACCCTGACGGGCGAGTACGACAGCCCGATTGACCCAACCGCCCCTCGCATGGACGACGACCAAGGCGGCACCAAGAAAACCTTCGTGGCGGGCGACCACCGAGTTGCGGAGCACCCAGGCTTGACTTCACTGCACACCGTATTTATGCGGGAGCACAACCGCATCTGCGACCGATTGGTGGCGCAAGGTTTGATTGATGACGAGGAAATCTACCAAAAGGCTCGTAAAGAAGTTGGTGCGCTTATCCAGCACATCACCTACACCCAATGGATTAGCTCTTTGGGCGTTTCACTGAAAACCTACAGTGGCTACAATCCAAATGTGAAAGTGGACATGTTGAACGCATTCAGCGCAGCTGCTTACCGCTGGCACACAATGGTGGAAAACGACATCATCTTCCGTGACAACGAATGCCAAGGCGTGGGTCCTGTTGAGTTGGCGTTGAAGGATGTTTTCTTCAATATCAACATCGTCCGCAATTACGACATCGGCGGTCTGCTCAAGGGCCTTTCCGTTCACCGCTCTTATGAAACCGACCTCAAGGTGAACAACGGCTTGCGCAATTTCTTGGGTGGCAACTTCGGTACCGACCTCGTTTCCATCAATATCCAGCGTGGCCGTGACCACGGTCTGCCCAGCTACAACGAGGTGCGCAAATTCTATACGGGCAGCGCCGCCT
>JADLHE010000514.1 GCA_020848965.1 Saprospiraceae bacterium | reverse complement strand
TTCCACCGAACGTCCAACCACACAATGGGCATCGAAATAGCCGACCTGACCAACGACGGCCTTTGTGAAATCATGGGACTTGACATGCTCGGGGAGAACTGGCAACGCCGACACCAGCAAATGACCACTATGCAATTGGAACGCTACAAGCAATTGAAACGACAAGGCTATGGCGACCAGCAAATGCGGAATGTGATGCAATTGGCTGTTGGCAATCGGCTTTTCAAAGCAAATGAGGAATCGCTTCTTGACCCGAAGGAAAACCAACAGCCTAAGTACGCTGAAATTGGTTGTTTGTCGGGCATGTTCGCTACGGAATGGGGCTGGGCGCCGCTCGCCGCCGACTTCGACAATGATGGCTGGAAGGACCTTTTCATCACGGATGGCGTCCGGAGAGATTTGAACGATATTGACTTCTTTGCTTATACCGCCGACAGTATCAACCATACAGGTGGGGTCAACCAAGAGCGCTTCAAAACCTGGGAGGCTTTCTCAAACCTAATGCCTTCCAAAAAAATCAGGAACCGGATGTTTCGAAACAAAGGCAGCCTGCAAATGGACGACGTGACAAATGACTGGGGCTTCGAAACGCCAACCTGGAGCAACGGTGCTGCCTATGCCGACCTCGACAACGACGGCGACCTCGACATAGTGGTTCACAATGTTGAAGACCCACCTTTTATATATAGAAACAAGGCCGATGAGAATGGTCAAAATTGGCTGCAAATCAAACTGAAAGGAACACCACAAAACCCGACTGGTACAGGCGCTAAGATTTGGGTGAAATCGGGCGATGAAACTTATTTCGCTGAAATTTCGCCGACGCATGGGTTTTACAGCTCCGTGGAGCCAATTTTTCAAATTGGGTTGGGCAACAAAACCAAAGTGGAGGAAATAAAAGTGGAATGGCCAGGGCGAATGCATCAAATTTTAACAGAAGTCCCTGCAAATCAACGGCTTGTATTGGATATTGCGCAAGCGCAAAAAGGAAGTTTATCATGGGTAGTTGAAGAAAGCTCCCGCTATTTCGAGCATGTTCCAAACTTGGAAGTGCCAAATTTTAGGCATCGGGAAAACGATTTCGAGGATTTCAATACGGAGCGGCTGCTGCCCCATCGCTTTTCCAACCTCGGCCCAACATTGGCGGTAGGCGACTTGAATGGAGACGGGTTGGAGGATTGTTTTGTTGGAGGTGCAAAGGGGCAGGCAGGCGCTGTTTTTATGCAAAACAATGCTACCAAATTTGATAAAAAACCACAACCAGCTCTTGAAGCCGACGCAAATTTCGAGGATACAGGCAGTTTGTTTTTTGATGCAGATGGCGACAAAGACCTTGATTTGTATGTAGTCAGTGGCGGAAATGAGGCACCAGCGGGAGATGCCAGCTACCAAGACCGACTCTACCTGAACGATGGAAAAGGCAATTTCAAAAAAGATACTAATGCGCTGCCCAAGGAAACCTCAAGTGGCAAGGCCATTGCAGCCCATGACTACGATGGCGATGGCGACCTAGACCTGTTCGTGGGTGGCCGGGTGGTACCGGGGCGGTTCCCAGCTTTGCCAGAAAGCCTGATTTTGAAAAATGAGGGTGGCAAGTTTTCAAACGCAACAGACCAATTTCTCCCTGAATTCAAACAGTTAGGGATGATAACAGACCTTGCTTTTGCCGACTTGGATGGTGATGAAAAACCTGAACTCATTGCAGTCGGCGAATGGATGGCAGTTTCTATTTTCAATATTTCTGACAAACAGAAACCGTCAGTCATCAAAAATTCATCTGGTTGGTGGAACTCGCTGAAAACCAGCGACTTGGATGGCGATGGCGACAAAGACATCGTGGCCGGAAACCTTGGACTCAATACTCGATTTCGTCCGCCAATGAAGCTGTATTCTAAAGATTTTGACTCAAATGGAAGCCTTGACCCTGTACTGTGCATTCAGGAAGATGGGCGATTTTTGCCGGTGCCGATGCGGGACAATTTGCTGAAACAATTGCCTTTTCTGAAAAAGAAATTCGTTAGAAACACGGCCTATGCAAAAGCGTCCATTGAAGCGGTTTTTACAAATGCCGAACTGAGTGGAACGCAGCTTTTGAATACAGAAATACTGGCTTCAACTTGGTTTGAAAACAAAGGGAACGGCCAATGGGAAGCCCATGCCCTACCCGATGAAGCACAGATTTCCCCCGTCCATGTCATTTTATCGGGCGACTTCAACGATGATGGAAAAACTGACCTTTTGGTGGCTGGAAACGACAGCGGTTTTGATGTAGAAACCGGCCCGGTCAACACCTCGCCCGGATTCCTACTAGCAGGTGATGGCAAAGGCGGGTTTAGAGCGGTAAGTCCCTCAAAATCAGGCTTTTGGGCAACAGAAGAGGTGCGTTACATACAAAAAATTGAAGGGAAACAAAATGGCCGAAAAGCCCTTATCATTGCGAACAACAACGGGAAAATCGAAATGCTCCGTTTAAAAAACAAGGGAAAATGAAAATAGCAAATTGGGTTTTAGCAGCCATGTTTGCGCTTTTTGCTGCGGTGCAATACAATGACCCAGACCCTTGGCGTTGGGCCTTGATGTATGGTTTCGTGGCCTTCGTCTGCGCATTCTCTGCGGTTGGCAAAAGAAACTTATACGTGCTTTGGGCCGGACTAGGGATTGGACTCGGTTGGGCAATTTTGCTCGTACCTGAATTCATCAATTGGATGAAAATGGGCAGCCCAAACATTGCCGGGCAAATGAAAGCGGAAACACCATACATCGAATTCACGAGGGAATTTCTTGGACTGGTACTTTGCCTGCTTGCCTTGGGATGGCAAGTTTGGTTATCAAAAAGAAAACAATGAGATTTTTCGTTGAGCTTTGCGTTTTTGGATTGAATTTTACGCCATGATTCTAAGGTCAGAAAAATTAGTCAAGCAATACGGGGAGCGGACAGTCGCCAAGGGCGTTTCCATTGAGGTGAACCAAGGCGAAATCGTTGGCTTGCTCGGCCCGAACGGCGCAGGTAAAACCACCACGTTTTACATGGTAGTCGGCTTTATCAAGCCCAACGAGGGTCAGGTTTTCCTTGACACCGAGGACATTACCTCCTTGCCCATGTACAAAAGGGCAAGGCTCGGCATTGGTTATTTGCCACAAGAACCATCCGTTTTTCGCAAACTCAGCGTGGAGGACAATATCAAGGCAGTGCTCGAAATGATGAACCTCACACCTGCGGTACAGCGTGAGCGTTGCGAAGCACTTTTAGAAGAATTTGGCCTGCAAAAAGTGCGCAAAAACAACGGAGACACCCTCTCTGGTGGTGAGCGCCGCCGCACGGAAATTGCCAGGGCTTTGGCCAGCAATCCTAGTTTCATTCTGTTGGATGAACCTTTTGCTGGCATTGACCCCATCGCCGTGGAGGACATTCAAACCATCGTTTTCAAGCTAAAAGCCAAAAACATCGGCATCCTCATTACCGACCACAACGTACAGGAAACGCTCTCCATCACCGACCGGGCCTATCTCATGTACGATGGGGCAATTTTGAAGGCAGGCACCGCCGAGGAACTGGCCGAGGATGAACAGGTGCGAAGGCTGTACTTGGGTATGAGCTTTGAGCTAAAACGGAAAGTCGTGGAGGAGTAGATGGATTTGCATTTTTTTGAAGGACAATGCAACCAAATCGAGGCAGAAACATTCTCTATTTCATTCTAAACCTAAATCAAAAATGGATTTTATGAAAAAAGCAATTTTCTCTTCAATCTTCATTTTTGCCGCTTTCTGCGGTGTTTTCGCACAGGACAAACCTGTTAAGTTCACGGTGACCGTTAGCACGGACTCCATTCTGATGGACAACAGTTTCGAGGTCAAGTTTGTATTGGAAAATGCGGAGGGTCAAAATTTTGAAGCACCGGATTTCAGCGAACATTTCAACGTTTTGAGCGGCCCAAATTTCAGTACCTCGCTCAGCATGGTGAACGGTGAAATCACGCAGAGCATGACCATTACTTACTACCTAGAACCTAGGGAAATCGGTTCTTACCATATCATGCCAGCCAGCGTAAAAGCAAAAGGGGAGATTCTTGAAACCGCACCATTGGAAGTGCTGGTGGTGCCAAATCCAGACGGCATCAAGCAATCGCCGCCCCGAAACGGCCTGCAAGGCTTCCAATTTAACTTTGACGAAAACCCCTTCTTTACTTTCCCAAGTCTGGACGACCTTCCAATCTTCAGTTTCCCTAAACCTGACAACAAAGAGGAGGTGCAACCAAAACAGGAAGAACAACCAGCCAAGAAAAAATGGAAAACAACTCGGATTGGAGTTCAAATTCGGCCTAAAATCAGGAAGCCTGCCCATGACGTCATGGGCAGGCTTCCTGATTTTAGGGGACTAAAGCGCTTACAGGAAAACCACCTTTCCACGGCTAATGGTTTGCCCATTTTCATCGCAAAGCGTAATGAAATAAACGCCATCACTCAAGCCATCTTGGCCGAGCATAAAGTAGTTGTCACCGTTTACAGTGACAACCTTTACCAACCCACCATCCGGTGCAAAAACCTTCAAAGTTGTGGCACCATTTGCCATTACAATCGTGCTTTCTTTGGCGGGATTTGGATAGGCCATCGCCTGCGCAACCTTGACCTTCTCATGGGTTCCGTTCACCACTTCCAAGAAGTTCACGCCAAGTTGGTGGTGCGTGTTATTCGTGATAACAGGCTCGTTGAAGTCAAAATAAATGGCCGCACTGTTGAAAATTTCCGTGCCGAGGGGCAATGAAGGCTGCTGCGCAATTCGGAAAGAAACAAATCCATGCGAGGCAGGCTCGTTCAAGGTGCTGTCAGGCAGGTTGATATTGTCGAAATAAAACAAGAGTTCATTCTCACCTTTCAAGGTCCAATTGAAAGGATGCGAAGCAGCACCCATCCGAATCGAACCGGGGTCCAAAAAGCGTGACAAGGTATCCTTCAAGACCACATTGTGCGCTGGAGCCGTACCCGTGTTCTGAAAACGGATTAGGTATTCAATCTCCACGCCCGGTTCGATGAAGTTGTGCTCCCCAAAGCCAAGCGGAAAACCTTGTTTGTCATTGGGGTCGTAGGCTCCAATATTGGGCAGGCAATCCGTGTCCTCTGAGGCATAACCACCCGTGCTTGGGAATTGGTTGATGAAGTTGGCAGCGGGCATGGGGTTGCCATTGCAGCCCACTTTCCAAGCCGCTACTGGTTGTGGGAAAGGGTGCCCCGGCTCCTGTGCCGTCTCAACCCGGAAATACTCGCCATTGGATGGCAACTTGATTTCCTTGGTCTCGCCCACGTCATAAGTTTCTTCTCCTTGCAATAGGACAACATCGTCTTCAATTATCACAAAATCAAGTAGTTGCGACCCGGCTGAACCAATATTCGTGATGCTCAACTTCACCGAATCTCCTTCACAATCTGCTGCTACATCCATATTGGCACCCGACCAATTTTGTTGGCTGATACAAAGAATATCAGGGCATGAATAAGCTGTAATACAATGTGTTTGCCCCAGTTCTGCTTCGCAATCAACGTGGATAACCGTTGATGTTTGCCCACATTCATTGATGCCCAACGAACCAATTTCTTTGAACCACAATGAAGAACCGCCCACCAAACCAATTGGCGTGCAAGCAGGCTTCTCAACAGCAGTGTCATAGCGTACCCAACCAGAATCAACGATTGTCAAGAAAGTATCCAACTGAAGGAATATCACGGCCTCTTCTGCAGGTGCAGATCCATAATTGCAATAGTTGAGGTACAAAGCGCTATCGAAGCATCGCAACAGTCCGGGCATGGTCATTTCAACAGTAACAAATGGACATTCTACAATGGCAGGTACAGAAAGGTCGGCCAGTACGGTATCTCCATAGTTTGGCAGGTCAACTGGTACCGCACAAGTATCCCAAAGGAACGGCAAAGGAAGCTGAGCCGAGATGTTGTAACTACCCGTGTCTGGGTTAATTTGGTAGTCTCCAAATTGGGTATCGGTCGTGGTGTACCATGTAAAGGCACCTTCAGCTTTCACAATCGTCTTAATGAGTGGATGAACTGGGTCAATGGTGCTGCAATCGGCATCTTCAGAAGTGGAAACATTGCCAATTATGTGAACGGTATTTGAAGTAGAGAGTGAAGTTTTCGCCAGGCTGTATAGGTTTTGTCCTCCGTTAAAAGTTAGGTACAAATAGCCATCCTCGTCCAATAAAGTTTTTGAAAAATTGAGTTGATTAACACTACTGGCCAAACCTGGCATATTAGTCCAAGTGGCACCTTGGTCAACCGACCTATAAACGGTACTGGTATTGCCCGATTTTCCAGCAAGGAATAATTGCCCCTTTTCACTCAGATTAAAAGTAGAAGGAGTAAAATTCGGAGGCAATATTATCTGTTGCCAGGTTTGGGTCAAATCTGAGGATTTATAAAATTTGGTGTTTGACCAACCATAAGTTTTCCCATAAATGGTTCCAGATGAATCAATGCCTTGCAGCAAATAGGTACCCATCGCATTTGACCAAGTTAGACCTTGGTCTTCTGATTTTCGAATCTCCAACCCTTGCGTTTTTACAAACCAAGTCCCATTTGGGTGTTCAAATACTGGAAAGGATAAGAGGCCAGAGGCGGTCGGGTCACACAGTAAAGTCATAGAAGTATCTGCCTCATTAAACCTGTAAAGCCCAGTATCGCCGAAATAAAGCAATCCGTTGGAGTATTTCGTTACGCAAAGTGCTGGTGCATAATCGGGGTCATCTTGAACCACCGTTATATCATGGATGGTTTCACCACCATCATAAGATACGAACATGCCACCTCTAGGTACGAAGAAAAACAATCGGCTCTCTTGGTCAATTTGAAAGACAGTAGGTATAAAGCTGCCTTTCTGCCAAGTTGGCCCAACCCGGTGCCAAGTGTGGCCATCGTTGGTTGATTTTTGCAAACCATCAGTCGTTAGCCCCCATAGCACCTGTGTGTTTTCATCTTTTTGAATATCCCTAAAATAGTTGTTCCTCATGCCTGTGTAGGATGGTTCATAATTGAGCCCAGCATCAAAAGAAACATAAAGCGAGTTCTTTAAAGCAGAGAGCATTTTGCCGCTTGGCAGCTCATGTTGAAGCACAAAGTCGCCGCCTGTGGGTATATTATAGGACCAAGGCTGCCAAGTAAGCCCGCCATCTTCCGAAATGAACATAAGATTGTATTGGCCTAGCAAAATCCGACCATCGTTCAGCAAGAACGGGCTGGTGTAGTAGGAGCCTTGACCGTAATTCACGTATTGGGGTGGTCCTTGGCCGAAAGTACCCATCACCACCCCATCGTTGACGACGGCAAGGTACTTACCATCTGGCCATGTGAGCGCCTTGCCAGATGTCCATGCAACGCCTGGGATTGTGTCCCAAGTTGTTCCTCCGTTGCTTGAAATAAGGTAGTTGCTATTTGGATTAACGTGGAGTTTGCCAAAATCATCCAGCACGAAAAAATTTGCCTCAGAGATGGTGCTCCAAGTTGCCCCTCCGTCCGTTGATTTCACGACCGACATATCGGAAATGGAAATAAAATTCATGGCGAAAATATTTCCGTTGGTATCTTCCTCCCAATCTCTATTTGGCGTGTTGTTCGCCACCAATTGCCAAGTGTAGCCTTTGTCCGTTGACCTATAAACATCCATGTTATTGCCTTGTGCAAACTTCTGGGCATAAAGCACCCCAGAAATGGAGGCGGTAACCGATAGAAAATCATATGGCGAAACTTCCTCACTGGCAATCAAAGCCCATGATTCGCCATCGTCTTCCGATTTGTACATAGTGGTTGAGCCAACGGAAGCGTACAAGGTTCCGGTAGAACTTGCACGAACCAAATCGGAAACCAATCCGCCCGGCAAACCGGGCTTGTATTCCCAGTAATCGTTCTGAGAATAGACATTTAAGGAGCTTAGGGTGAGCAGTAGCGTTAAATAGAATTGCGTTTTCATGATTATGAAGTTCAATGAGTATTTTCAATTGTTCGGGGAGTAGCTTGGTTCATGCCAAACGTTATTCAAAATTGTAGCCACAAATGGCAAAACAGGCCCTACAGATTACGCTCATCGTTAACCCTTTTTTTTGGTCATGTTTTTGATTATCAAGTGTTTATCTAAATTTTTGTTATCATAAAATGACCAATTCACAGCTACTCCGCACGTTTAAATCGCTATCAAAGCAAGACCGTAGCTCCATCTTGGCACTTGTCAATTGCAGCTTTTTCAACACTAAAAAGGAAGCAAGCCTGCTCTGCAAATACCTTGCGGAGCAAATGGGCAAACCCGAACACAAACTTTTCGAAAAGGAAAAACTCCACGCAGCGGCATTTCCTGGAAAGCCCTTCAACGATGTGCGGCTCCGTCAAACAATGGCGGTTTTGATGAAACTCATCGAGCGGTACTTAATCATAAAGGAAATGGAGAGTAGCGGCCAAGATGGCGAGCTTTACTTGCTGAAAGCATTGCGGGAAAGAGGTATTGAAAAGCGTTTTGACAAAAAACAAAAACACCTTCAAACCCTGCTTGCAGAAAGCCCCAAAAGGGATGCCCGCTCGCACATGCTCAACTACTCGCTGGCCAGTGAAGAAATGGAGGGCCGCAGCGTGAAACAACGTTCTAGCCAAGTGGAATTGCACCCACTGCACAACCACTTGACATCCTATTACCTCTCCGAAATGTTGCGCCACGCTTGCTCAGCCTTGACGCATCAGGCCATTTCCGCACAGGTTTACGACATGGATTTGCTTCGGCAAGTATTAATGCTGGCCGAACAGTTTGGTGTGGACGAATACCCTGCTATCGCAATTTACTACCATGCGTGCAAGGCACTCCAGCAGCCTGAAAATCGGCAGCATTTCGACGACTGGAAGGCTTGTTTGGCAAAAAACGAGCGGCTTTTTTCCAATGCAGAATTGAGGGGAATTTACCTGATTGGCATCAATTTCTGCATCCGCCGCATGAACAAGGGCGACCAAATTTTCATCAAAGAGGCGTTTGATTTATACCGAGCGGCCTTGGAGCTAGACCTGCTCTCAGAGAAGGGTCACTTGACCGCCTTTACCTTCAAAAACATCATCCGAATCGCAACTGCTCTGAACGATCACGATTGGGCAAAAACGTTTTTTGAAAGCTACCAAAACAGGCTGCCACCAGCCGAACGTGAAAACATCGTTCGTTACAACCTTGCCTTTCTGTATTTCCGAAGCGGCAATTACAACAAGGCCATGCCGCTGCTCCAACAGGTCAATTTTGATGACACCCTGAACAACCTCGATGCTCGCCGGATGCTATTGAGAAGCTATTTTGAATTGGGCGAGACTTCGGCCTTGGATGCCTTGCTGCACAGTTTCGGCACGTACCTGAACCGACAAAAAGACATCGGCTACCATCGAGATTTGTACTTAAACCTCATCCGATTCATCCGGCAATGGCGGGAGGCTCCAAAAGGCGATACTGATTTTTTGAAAAAGCTGGAGGAACAGGTTAGGTCAACCGAACTGGTGGCAGAAAAGGAGTGGCTGCTCTTGAAATTGAAGGAAGGGGCGCAGTTTTAAGCACAAAGAAAAGGGCTACCTATCCGATTGGCAGCCCTTTTCCCGTCAAGTTTATTTCCCAAAATAAGTCACCAAAACCGGGCAATTGGAAGCCCGTTCCTTGTAGTAACTCGTTGATTTATAGGTCTTTGCCCAATCCTTGAAATAGGCCATTTCTTTATCGAGCAAATAGCTGCCTTGTTTGTCCCACTCCAAGGCATACATTTCATCTTGCTCGGCTTGTGTCAAGCTATAATTCAAGGATTTATGCCAAGCCTTTAGGTAGTCCACCCTGGCATGAACTTCTTTGTCCTTGGTAGAAGCCCTGGCCTTGTCGAGGTATTCGTAAGCACGGCTTGCACCGTAATAAACAGCCTTCATTTCCTCGGAAGTTGGCTGGAAATTGTAGGCAAACCATTCAGAATCCCCATTCTCGCTCACCGAATTGCCATAACTGAACATCATCCAGCTTTTGCCAACATAGGAGCAGTTGAGCCATGCAGTACCGAGCAAGAGGTAATCGTTTGTGGCTTTGCTGGGCACTGCTTTTGCATCGTTTTCCAACTCAATCAAATGCTTCACAAATGCCGTTTTCGAGACCGGAAACTTGCCCCGGTGCAAGGTATCCGTGGCCGTGGTAAATGGGTCGGAAACAAGGTGGTAGGCAAATTCATATTTTGTTTTCCAAAAGTCCTTTTCCACTTTTTCAAAAGCCGAGACAGCCGATTGCAAGTCATTTTTCCTAAACGAAATTGTGCCCCGAAGGTCGAGCAGGGCATTGTGGGATGGCAATGGTGCAGTGGTCAGATATTGCTCAAAAGCCGTTTTATCTTTTTTGTCCTTGAGCGCCAAAATATCGTCAATGTTCTTTTCTGAGGCTTTCCAATCCAAAAAGGCAATCAGTTCGTAATAGGCTGTCCCGTAACCATTTCGGTCAGCAGTTGGCAAATTCAGTGCATGGTTGTTCAAGCAAAAAGCCGTCAACAAATCACCTTTTTTCTCATAAGCTTGGCTCAGCATCAAGTTCAGGGCTGCAAAATCCCGTTGGCCTCGTTGGTGTTTTGCTTTGTTTTTGTCCAGTTTTTCGAGCAAAGCAACCAATTGAGCCTTTACATCGGGCTTTGAAATGTCCGCAGTATTGAGCAGCAACAAAATTTGTTCGGTCCATTGTTGCTCCGCAATGGGCACAGTGGTCTTCACTGGAATTGCCTTTAGAAATTTCTCGCCTTGAACCCCTTGTTTATCCAAAAAGTAAAGGTGCCCAGCCAGGAGTTTCATCAAATCAGTGGCTTGCGAAACAGCTTTTTGCGAAGCAAGTCCAACCACGAATTCCCGAACTGTGGCCAAGTATTTTCGGTCGGTTTCCTTGTTCAGTTTCCGAAATTCAACCCATTGTTGGTTGTTCCATTCCCATTTTTCTTCGGTGTATAAATCTGGGTAATAGGCCGTTCCCATGCCCGTCACATCATCGGTCAATAGCCAGTCTTCCAGCTTATTGGTCTCCCGCACCAACAACAGGGGCAATAAGGGGCAATTGGCATCCAAGTTTTGAATTTGTTGGATTTGCTGGAATGCTTTTCCGGGATTGCGAAGCGCCGTCAAGGCAATTACCATTGCCTTTTCCGAGTCATTTTTACAGAAACCTAAAGCCCTGTCTGTCAGCGATTTATCAAAATGTTGGTAGCAATAAATCCGCTTTTCTGGGCAGTCACGAAAGGACTGCGCCAGCAAGTAGCTCGCCTCCACGGAATCTTCCACGATGGCCGCCCGATGAAAGGTTGCCCAAGCCGAGAGGGCATCGCTTCGGTCGTCCCGGAAGTGCTCGGCATACAGTTGTTCAAAGCGCTCGGCCTCCCCGTTGTAACGGCTCATCACGAGCAATTGATAGGCGTATCGGCGCTTCAGGAAGGGGTCTTTCACTTCCTTGAATTGCTTTGCCATTTTGACCTGAACCGATTTTTTGCCCCGCTCAGCTTCCGTCATGGCTGCATTGGAATCAGAGGACCAAGGGTCGGCCCAAGGGTCGGTGGTTTCCAAAGCGGAAAAATGTTCGTAAGCCTTGGCCAAAATCAAATAGTCAAAGGCAGCCTTGTTTTCTTTTTTTGAAAGAAACTGATAAAACGAATTGCCACTAAATCGCTGATAATCAACTCCTTCGGCAGCGGCATTCATGAGTTCATCATAGTTAGCGTCGTAAACAACGGCCCGAACTTCTGCCACCGTTGGGCCATTTCCAGCATACTTAGCCCATGCTTCGCAATTGCGTTTACGGTCGTTGCCTTTTGTGTCGTTCTGGGTGCTGTTCAGCCATTCCGAAGAATAGAAAAACGCAGAATACTCCTCACCGATGACATAAGGATTCAGCAAGGCCACCCGGTAATCCTCGCCGATATAGCTGATGCCACAGGCATTGGCAAACGGCAATGGAAGCAGTACGGCGAAAAAACTAGCGATTAAACTTTTTGCAAATTTCATCCACATGGTAATTACGGATTTTAGAAGGATTCCAGTCGAAAAATGAGATGTTCTTAACGGCCTTTATTTTTGACAATAGCTCAGAAAGCTCCGCCAATTCAGTGGGCGTGGCTTCATCAAGGCGGACAATATCGCCCTGCCGCATATACACATCGGCAAAGACGGTATCCTGTGTAAAGCGGTATCTGCCTTCGGAAACAGGCGTGAAAAGCGGGTTGCCCTTCACTTCCAACTCAGATAGGCCAGCAGCCAGACCTTTGAACTGGTTTTCATGAAACAATGCCCCCCAACTGAACAAAGGCAGTGCCGCCTCCAAGTCCAAGGGATAGTCCCCGTTTTTTAAGTAGCCATTCACTAAGGAAGCGTCAAATACAGCATCAAGGGTGGTGGGGTCTTTTGGCGCAGCCATATTATAGCACATTAAAGTGCCACGGTCGGCAGGTGGGATGCCAGCCTGCTCCCGGTCACGGAACTGGTGCAGTCGCACCGTGCAGGAAATGGTCATGCCGGGGTTCGCCTTTTTCATTGCCTTCACGAATTTGAAATAGCGGTCACGGGTCTTCGGTGTCCAATCGCAGTCGAGTTGTATTTCTGAAATCCGTTTTTGGAAGAGGTTATAAGGCATCAGGCTGTCCGGCAAAGACCAATCATAAGGTTCTTCCGCCCGTTCCAAATCGTTGCCGAAATCGGTAATCTGGTAGGCCAAGGTGCTGTTGAACTCCGCAATTTTCCTACTAACACGGGCCGCCAAAGTATCGGTATTGAAATTTTTCTCAAATACCCGATTTACGAGATAGATGGTCGGGACCACTTCGTAATCTCCGATTTTGACCATGTTTTCCGCTTGGATGCCGTTGTAGTAATAGTCCACATCCAATTTCCCTACCGGCACGGGCATTTCGAGCGAAGGGCTCCAATCCACATCAAAATAACGGAGGTAGAACCGTTTCATGCCCAAGGAATCGGCCAAAGCTTTGTCGGTTTTTCCGAATTCAAGGGTGGTTTTCCAATAGTAAAAATTGCAGCCGGAGGGCAGCTTGTTCGGTTCTGGTTTGCGGAGCAAAGCAGCCGATAGCAAGATGACCAAGGCGGCTGACGCCAAAAGCACTGCGGCCTTTTTCATGGTTTTGTACCTGTTTTGAATGAAGTTTTGATGGCTCAAATGTAGTTCGTTAAAAGCTGTGCGCCAATGGCAAATGAGCAGGTGCGGGCATTTTTCAATAAAGCGTCGTAGAACCGGGCCTAGTCGTTCGGGGTCATTTCAGGATGTTCAAACTGCCGGGAGGCTTTATCAGTTTTGAAATCTCCATCGCCAGTTTCACGACCGTATCAACTTGGGTGGCTTGAACGATTTGGGTCTTTTCCAGAATATAGTCCAAGAAATGCTTGGCTTCTTGTGTGTCGAAGCGCATGGTGTATTCAAAATAAAGCCCCAAATCCTCCAAGGGCATACAATGCGTGAACACGTATTTATCTTTCCAGATGTCGAAATAAATGATGAAGCGAGGGCGAGGGAAGACGTTGTTGAACAGCGTCAAAAATAACGGAGACTCCAGCAAATGCTCGTTTTCAAACATAAAAGCATTGGCTTCATAGGCTGGGTAGTACA
>JADLHE010000513.1 GCA_020848965.1 Saprospiraceae bacterium | reverse complement strand
GGATACTAATTCGTAAATCCATGTGCCAAGCCTCCGTTGAACCCTATCAAAACGAAAAGCGACCCTCTCATTTTGAGAGGGTTTTTGTATTTCATGGATTTAGGTAAAAAAATATTTATCATCCAATTTACTGATTATCAATATTTTAAAAAAAATGGCACAAAAAAAATTTCATCAGGAATGGCGTTTGGCATATAGGGTTTCATAACCGCAAACGAGCGGGACAACAGCGAAATAAGAAACTACACAAATCAACCCAAAATGACAGTTGCTATTTTTTTCTTGACCATGTTCCTTGCTTTCATAATGCTCACAGTGTTGGAGGCCACCGACGAGCAGAAAGCCTGAAACACAGAACCTCTGCCCCAACGATACAGGCCATTCCAAAAACAACAAATTCTTAATCCACTATCCTAAAAATTCTGATTATGACAGCCATCGAATTTAATTGCCACTTCAGCAGCCTTCAAAAAAAACTGCTGCCCTTTGCTTACAAACTGACCAACAACCTCGAAGACGCCAAAGACCTCATTCAAGAAACCGCCCTGCGTGCCTACAACAACAAGGACAAGTTCGAAACGGGCACCAACTTCCGTGCATGGGTAACGACCATCATGCGCAATACTTTCATCAATATTTACCGCAAAAAGAAGAACAGGGCCACTTCTTCAGAGCCAACGGACAGCTACATTTTCGTCAACGAAAACCACGCTGTGGACAACAGCGCCCACTCCAATATGATGATGCTGGAACTCGATGGCATCATGCACACCCTCGATACCATTTACCGCAAGCCGTTCCAACTGTTCTTCGAAGGCTATAAATACGAGGAAATTGCCGAGGACATGAACCTGCCCATCGGCACGGTGAAGAGCAGCATTTTCTTCGCCCGCCAGAAGTTGATGCAGACCATCAATTTCAGCTATGCCTACGATACTACGGCAGTGCTGAATTGAGGATTTGGAGATTCGAGGATTTGAAAAGGGCCCTTCAAATCCTCGAATCCTCAAATCTTCGCATCCTCAAAACTCCAAACCCATCAACCAGAAAGCAAAACCGACAATACGGGGGCACTCACCCAACTCCAAACCGAGTATTTCGAAAAAAAGCCCAAGAAGCTGGTCTCCCCCCGTCAGGCTCCAAAGACCAAACCTATAACAAGCTGCCGGACGCATTTATCCCGGCAGTCGCAATCCAAGCGATGTGCGGTGCAATGAATTTGGAATTGATTCATACATTTGAAACACCAAATCGGCACTGCACGTCGCTTTTTTGTTTGAATGAAAAAACGCTACGAAGACCCAATTCTCAAGGATGATTCGACTGCCAAAGTGGCCACAAGCCAAGTTGGGGGTCGGTGGCTTTTGTCCAAAATGCGGGCAGCAGTAAGGCTCTTGAGACGGAACGTCATAGATGGGCTTCAGGGGCTTTCCATGCTGATTTTCAAAAAGCACCTCGACACCAGCCCGCAAAACCTCCGGCTACGCACCAAAATACGGGTGGTACTGCTCATCTTATTTGCCGTGGTGACGCTCATCGGGGTGCTGGCTGGCTATTTTGTGCAGCGCACAACGACCAACACCCTGCTCATGATGCAGGAAAACTACTACTCCATTGACTACGCCAAAAAAATGTCCGACGCCGTCAATGAAATGGTGATGGTTTTTGGTGTCGAAAAAAACACGCCCACCTACCGTCGGCAAGAGCTTCGGAAGGCAGCAGCAAAATTTGAACTTTATTTCAACCGCCAACTCGACAAGGTAAAAGGCCAAGATGAGCGGGCCAAAATGGAGGAATTAAAGCGGAGTTTTGAGTTGTTCAAGGTCAATTTGATGCAAAAGGCCGATGCCAACGAGGTATCCGTCAACCTCTACATGCAAAAAGAATATTTGAACGAGATGCTCGAATCGGTCTATAAGCTCAACGAAAATATGATGAAGGCACGGGAAAATGAAGCCCGCCAGATTGGCAATAGGGCTTCATTGACGATGATCATTATCGGTTCTGTTTTCTTCATTTTTGCCGTAGTGGCCCTGTTTTCCTTCCCCAGCTATGTGGCCGACCCCATCCAGTCCATGACGGAGAGTATCCGGCAAATTGCCCGCAAAAACTACAGCGAACGCATACCTGTGGAGTCGGGCGACGAAATTGGCGAAATGGCCACGTCTTTCAACCTGATGGCCGAAAAGCTGGAGGAATACGAGAGCATAAACATGACCCAGGTGCTCAGCGAAAAGAAACGGACGGAGACCATCGTCAGCCGCATGAACGAAGCCATCATCGGTTTGGACGACCATAAGAACATCTTGTTTGCCAACCCGCCCGCCCTCGCCCTGCTGGGCCTGACCGAAGAGGCGCTTATCGGACAGAGCGCCAAGCAAACGACACGTCAGCACCCCGTGCTCCAAGGCTTACTGAAAGAAGTGATGAACAACGAAGTGAAGTCGAACCGCACTTTCCCCGCTGTCAGCATTGACAAGGATGGCAAGCGGCAGTATTTCAACAAAGACGTGCTCCGCATAGAAAGCCCCAGCGAAGAAAACGACACGCCCACGAGCGTCGGCTATATCATCATCCTGAAAAACGTAACAGAATTAAAGGAGCAAGACCTCGCCAAAACCAATTTCATGGCCACGCTCTCGCACGAGCTGAAAACCCCCATTGCCGCCATTGACATGAGCGTGAAGCTGCTGGAAGACGAGCGCATCGGCCAACTGAACAGCGAACAATGGGACCTCACGGGCACCATCCGCCTCAATTCTTCCCGCATCCTGCGCATGGTGAATGAAATCCTGGACATCAGCCGGATTGAAACCGGGCAACTGCAATTGGAACTTGAACAGGTAACGCCCGACGCCATCGTGGTACGCTCGCTGGACAATGTGAAGACTTTCATTGCGGACAAAAACGTGAGCGTCATTCAGCACATCGCACCCGACCTGCCCGCCTTGCACGTTGACCTCCATAAAACAACGGCCATACTCGTCAATCTATTGACCAACGCCGTGCGCTATTCGCCTGAAAACGAAGCGATTGAGATTGCCGTGGAGCAGCAAAACGGCTCCATCCAGTTTTCTGTGAAGGACAAAGGGCCCGGCATCAGCGAAGAAGAGCAAAGGAAATTGTTTCAGCCCTACCGACGTGCCGCTGGCGACAAAACAAAAGGAACCGGCCTCGGCCTTGCCATTTCCAAGGAGTTCGTCGAGGCGCAAGGTGGCCGTATTTGGGTGGAAAGCCAACCGGGCAAGGGCAGCACATTTAGTTTTTCGTTGCCGTTGGCAACAACTGCCTGAATCACTCCAGTAATTTCACCACTATTTTTTCCTGTTTCAAATCAACGACAAGCAATTTGGAAAGGCCGACGCAGGCCGCCGTGGCCCAAGCATCCGCCTCCATGCAAGTGGGCGCCGTGACGGTGGCCACCCGGCGATTGGTAAGGCCCATGCCCGTGCGGGGGTCAATGATATGGGAATAGCGCTTGCCCTCATGCTCAAGGAAGCGGTAGGTGTCGCCAGAGGTAGTAATAGCGGTATTGGCCAAATAGGTCTTTCTGAACACCAATTCACCGTTCACCAGTTTGTCGGGGACGTCAATTTCCCAACCTTTTTTGCCGGGAGGGGCATCGCCGAGCAGGATGTCGCCGCCGCCATCCACTAGGGCAGCAGTGATGCCGAATTCCCGCAACCAAGCCATTGCTTCATCCACGGCATAGCCCGCTGCGATGCCGCCAAAATCAAGCTGCATCCCCGGTTTTTCGAGCTTGATGGAACGTGAACGCTTGTTTTCCCTCATTTTGATGTGCTCATAGCCAACCGTTGCGGCAGCTCGCCTCAATTCGGTGCTGGAGGGAAACTCCTTTTGTCGGAAAGCCTTCCTCCAAAGCTTTGAAAGTGCCCCCACGCTCACATCGAAAGCCCCTTCGGAGCGGCGTGATACCTCCAGCGCATATTCAAACACATTCCATAGCTCATCGCTTATTTCGCTCTCTTTCCCATCTTTCGAAAGCCAACTCACCTCACTGTTTTCGTCATAATCGCTGAACACTTTTTCCAGAATGGCTACCCTTGCATAGGCTTTTTCGACGGCCCCTTTCACCTTCATGCTATCTGGGTGGTAGGCGATGATGCGGAACTCGGTGCCCATAAGGGAACGGGAGAATTCGTGGCGGTCATTTTCAGTGACAACAACCTTTAACTCCTGAGATACAGCAGTATCGGCATTACTGACAGTTTGGCTTTGAAGCTTTGCCGCTCTCGCAGCCAATTCTTCGGTATTCAATGCGACAATATCAGAAGCGTTGTCCATCAAAAGGTTGCCGTTATAAGGATATGGGGTGGGCGTTTTATAGAAAGCCTCCAATACGATGTACTTGAATTCATCGCTTGGTACCAGTTCAAATTCATGTGTTTTCCAATTGAAATCGGTTACAGGAGGGCTTGTCGCCAAAAGTTCTTCCCTATCGCAATATCCATTACCACCCCAGATACGGAAGGTAAGGGGGGTAGTATAATTCACAGGTTGATTTGATACCCGGCTTGCACTCACATAGGTCTCAGAGCGGCAGAGGTCAATATGAAATTTGTAAACTTTGCCTGCTTCCATCGCACCTGAAAGCTTTTGACTGACCATTTCCCAGGTATCGTTATCCCTAGCCACCAAGCCGAGGTAGGTTTTGCCATCAGATGGCAATTTCTTCACTTGAAACGCACCATTCCCCTGTTTGGGATGCACATCGGGCGGCGACTCACCGGGGAAGCCGCAATCGTACCAGCCTTCTGGCAGTTTTACGCTGCTTTGCCCCTCGCCGGGAATGCCCTCAAATGAAGGGTTTTCTAGATGAATAACACCCGCTTGAGCACTCAACATCAATGGAAAAAAACAAAGGCAAGCAAACAGGGAAGTAAATAAGCGCATTTTCATAAGCATTGTTTTTTGGCAAAAAAAAGCAAGGCGGCCCGCTTCACAAAGCGGGCCGCCCATTTTAACAGATATTTACTATTGGCCTATCGGCCAATGCGTTAAAGTACCTTCGTAACGCCCGGCACAGCACAGGCATACATGCCATCTGCACCCGGAAGCGATTGTGGCATAGCATTCCAGTCGAATTTCAAGGGCGCAAGGCTCAGGTTGCTGGCCATCGCATCTTTCCACTCCACTACCTGCCCAGAGTAGGTGGCCATGCGGCCAAGGATGGAGGTCATCGTTGCCTTGGCACCGTTTTCGGCATCGGCGTAGCGGTATTGGCCGCTGGCTATTGCCTCGAAAAGCTCGTCGTGCTCCACTTGGTAAGGGTTCGGGTCTTTCCGGCTGTCGTGCTTGAACAGCTCGTGGCCGCTGCGGGTGAGCAGCACACCGGGCTGCGGCGCAGAACCATTGGTCCCTTGAAACGCTTCCGTTACCCGGCTCATCGTGCCCGGTTGGTGGCGGCACTGGCTGAACATCCGGCTGCCATCCTCATACTCATACTCCACAAAGTGGTGGTCGAAGATTTCGCCAAAGTCCTTGCCGACCCTCACCTGCCTGCCGCCCATGCCTTGTGCCCGCACGGGGTAGGCGTTTTTCACCCAGTTGCCCACGTCGAGGTTGTGGATGTGCTGCTCGCAGATATGGTCGCCGCAGAGCCAGTTGAAATAGTACCAGTTGCGCATTTGGTATTCCATCTCGGTGAGCGGACGGCCTGCTTTTTTCGAAAACTCCTCCCGGCCACGCACCCATACACCGTCGTTGTTCCAATAAACATGAGCGGTCATTACCTCACCAATCGCCCCGGCCTGAATCATTTCCACCCAGCGGCGATAGACCGTCTGGTAGTGGCGCTGCAAGCCCACGACGACGTTCAGCTTTTTTTGCTTCGCAATTTCGGCAGCCTCCAAAACCCGGCGCACACCCGGCGCATCTGTAGCCACGGGCTTTTCCATGAAAACATGCTTGCCTTGCTTCACAGCCTCCTCGAAGTGGATGGGGCGGAAGCCCGGCGGCGTGGTCAGAATTACCACATCGGCCAACGGAATGGCTTTTTTGTAGGCATCAAAACCAGTAAACTTGTGCTCCTCTGGCACTTGTACCCGGTCTTTAACGCTGCCTTCTACCCCCGTCCATTCAGAGATATCATCGGCTGTAATAGCTTTGTAAGCAGTGTCCAGATTGTCACGGAAAGCATCGGCCATGGCCACCAGCTTCACGTTTTGCTTGGTCAGCAATGCCTGCAATGCAGCACCTGTGCCCCGGCCACCGCAGCCCACGAGCGCCACTTTGATGGTATCATCACCATCAATATGGGCTTTGGCTGAAAGGAAACTGGGCAGCAACAATGTGCCACCAGCAGCAAGGACTGAGGTTTTCACAAAATCTCGGCGTCCGGGGTTGGTCGGTGAGAAATGTTTTGATTTTGACATGGTAATTTTTAATCGGTGGACGGTTGTTGGCCTATGCTTGATGGCGAGGCATGGAACCGCCCTCGTTATTTATTTTGGATTCAATGTTCGGGAATGATTCTGGGAAAACCAAAGGCCATCACTTAATTATTGCAAGGTCAATCTTCTGGACGGTTAGAAAATGCGGGGAAAGGTGGCTGAAATCATTATCGGTAGTGATTAGTTCAAGGTCAAAACAGGCAGCAGTAGCAGCAATCCACAGGTCGTTTTTGCCCATATTCCTTGCTGAATCCCCTAGTGGCCTGCTCTTCAATTTGCCTTGGCTGAAAGCATCTATTTGAGCGTATTTTCCTATGATTTCTTCTAGGTTTATGTCTGTGATGACAAAGTCACGTCGGAGCAGTTCAATCTGCGCCAATCGCCTTTGGCTCCAACCATTTTGTAGTCCTAAAGAATGAAGTTCGGCGATTGAGACAATCGAAATAAAATTGAAAGCCGAATCGAGCTGATGCTGCTTGAATACGATTTCCCAACGGGCATCCTGCCGAAGTAGTAGCAGTAAAATATTGGTGTCCAAAATATAACGGCTCATCGCTTTAGGGGGTCAGTTGAGCCAATAGGCCTTCCACAGGTTCTTCAATTGCCATATCATTTGCCAATTGTTCCACCCGGCTCCAATTCGTCCCTTGATAACCTTGCTCACGTATCAAGTCCTCTACTTTAACACCACTTCTGAGGGGGCGAGCGGCTTTCATTGCTGGGTCGTCTGACGGTAATTTATTTTTCTTCCCTTTGCCATTATCAGGCTGCGCTCGTGGAGGTATGACTTCTCCAACTGAAACATAGTTCAGCGTCTTCAGGAACTCCAAAAACGACCGGACATATTTATCTTCTATGATGAGCTTTATTTCTGACATGGTAAATTAATTTTCAGGTGGCTTTACCTGTTATGCCGTTCAAAATTACAAATTACTAGGTATTTGGCAAGTCGAATTCACCATAATTCATAAATCAAAAAAGCCCCGGCAGCATCTAGCTACCGGGGCTTTGCATACTTAGAGCGTATGTTTAGTGTCTGTTTTTGTCTTGTGTAGTCTCTATCAAATCAAAGCAGTGGCGCAATCACGAGTGCCACCACCGACATCAATTTCAAAAGGATATTGAGCGATGGGCCAGAAGTATCCTTGAACGGATCGCCAACCGTATCGCCCACGACGGCCGCCTTGTGCGGGGCAGAGCCTTTGTAATAAGTTTCATTGCCGATTTTGACGCCTTCTTCAAACATCTTCTTGGCATTGTCCCAAGCACCACCAGCGTTGGACTGGAAAATGGCCATGAGTACACCTGTAACAGTCACACCTGCGAGGAGGCCACCGAGCATCTGAGCGCCAATGAGGCTGCCGAGGCCAATCCAGCCCGGGATAAGACCAACCAAAACAGGAACCACCACAGCCAAAAGGCCCGGCTGCACCATTTCACGAATAGCGGCTTTGGTGGAAATCTCCACGCATTTGCCATATTCGGCTTTGCCATCGGCATCGTTGAAAGTCTTTTGGTCAGCGGCGCTCCAGTCTTTTTCGTCCTTGCCTTCGTTGCGCTTCATCACTTCAAGGGCAGCTTTAAGGGCTGGAATGTCCTTGAATTGGCGACGTACTTCGTTGATCATGTCCATAGCTGCCTTGCCCACTGCGTTCATCGAAAGTGCAGAGAACAGGAAGGGCAGCATACCGCCCACGAAGAGGGCAGCCGTCACGAATGGATTCGTTACATCAATGCCAGACAGTTTGGCATCTGGGTGCGAAGCGTTGTAGGCGGTAACGAAAGCTGCAAAAAGTGCCAGTGCCGTAAGGGCCGCCGAACCAATGGCGAAGCCTTTGCCGATGGCGGCAGTGGTATTGCCCACGGCGTCCAATTTATCGGTGCGGCCACGCACTTCTTTTGGCTGGTGGCTCATTTCGGCGATACCACCTGCGTTGTCGGAGATGGGGCCATAAGCATCCACTGCGAGCTGGATACCCGTATTGGAAAGCATGCCCACCGCTGCAATGGCGATACCGTAGAGGCCAGCAAAAGCGTAGGAGCCGATAATTGCGACAGCAAGAATCAAAATCGGAATGGCGGTGGACTGCATGCCCACGCCAAGGCCGGCAATAATGTTCGTGGCTGCGCCTGTGCTCGACTGCTGCACAATGCGGTTAACAGGACCGGTGCCGGTGCCCGTGTAATGCTCTGTGATGAGGCCGATGCCAAGGCCACCCAAAAGGCCGAAGAGTACCGCCCAGAACACGCCCATTGAATTATAGTCGTGGCCGTCGAAGTTCCAGGTTGCTGGAAGCATCCATTTCACGATGACGAATGTTGCGACGAGCATAATGGCCGAGGAGAGGAACTCGCCACGGTTGAGTGCTTTTTGCGGGTCGCCGCCCTCTTTTACCGACACGAAGAAAGTGCCGAGGATGGAGGTCAACACGCCTACGCCTGAAAGTACCAACGGGAGCAGCACGGCGTTCAGACCACCAAAATCGTTGGTGGTTTCATAGCCAGCCATGCCGATAAAGGCAGCGCCAAGTACCATCGTACCCACGATGGCGCCCACATAGCTCTCGAAAAGGTCGGCGCCCATACCAGCCACGTCGCCCACGTTGTCGCCCACGTTGTCGGCGATGGTGGCGGGGTTCAGCGGGTGGTCTTCTGGGATGCCAGCTTCTACCTTGCCCACGAGGTCAGCGCCCACGTCGGCAGCTTTGGTGTAGATACCACCGCCCACCCTTGCAAAAAGGGCGATGGAGGAGGCACCGAAGGAGAAGCCCGTGATGACGGTGATGACTTTGTTGATGTCCCAACCCATGTTGGAGTAAGCCAGGAACAGCACACCAAGGCCAAGCACACCGAGGCCAACCACGCCCATGCCCATTACGGAGCCGCCTGCGAAGGCCACTTCGAGGGCCTTGCCGAGGCTGGTGCGTGCGGCAGCGGTGGTACGAACGTTGGCCTTCGTGGCCACTTTCATACCGATATAGCCAGCCAAAGCTGAGCAGAATGCACCGATTACGAAGGAGAATCCCACGAGCGGCGAGGAGCCTTCGGTATTGCCGCTGATGCCGAGGAGGATGGCCACAGCAAGTACGAAAATGATAAGCACTTTGTACTCAGCACGAAGGAATGCCATTGCGCCTTCTTCGATGGCTTTGGCAATGCCCTTCATCTGGTCGGTACCTGCGTCTTGTTTGCTGACCCAAGCGGTTTTCCAGAAGGTGTAAACCAAGCCGAGCGCACCAAGTACAGGAATGATCAATGTGAGACTTTGACCCATAATTAGTTGGTTTTATTTAATTGAATCTTGAATGGATAAGAACAGCCCGCCCTCATGGCCAAAAAACGTGGTTTTGCTTCAAAAAACAGGCCTTCGTATGAGGCTGCGAATGTAGTACAAAACCCGACTTTGACAAATACATAGGTCATTGTGGCTAGCATTTTTGCCGTTTTTCATGCGCAAACGCCACGAGTCGGGCCTTTTACCAAAGCTTTGTTTCCAAAAGATAGTTTTTCACATAATCTTCTATGCCGTCTTCCAGTGAGTAGAAAGGCGCTGCGTAGCCTGCTGCCCGCAATTTGTCCATTTTGGCTTCCGTGAAATACTGGTAAGTGTCTCGGATGTCGGCGGGGGTGTCCACGAAGCTGATACTGGGTTCGAGGCCCATCGCTCGGAAGGTATTGGTGGCGAGGTCCCAAAACGAGCGGGCTTTGCCCGTGCCCACGTTGTACAATCCGCTCGGTGCGGTTTGGTTTTGGTAAAAAAAATAGCAGACCTCCACCACATCTTTCACATAAATGAAATCCCGGAGCTGCCCCCCGTCGGCATAGTCTGGGCGGTGCGAGCGGAAGAGGCGCATACTGCCCGTTTCCCGAATCTGCTTCACCGTCTGCAAAATGACGCTGGCCATGCGGCCCTTGTGGTACTCGTTGGGGCCATAGACGTTGAAGAATTTGAGGCCCGCCCAAAAAGGCGGTGATTGGTGATTGGTGATTGGTGACTGGTGCCCCGACTGCCGACTGCCGACTGCCGACTGCCAACTTTTATCCAGCACCCATTTATCGAAGTCGTTCTTGCTGACACCGTAGGGGTTCAGGGGTCGGAGTTCGGTTACAACGTCGTGGCTATCGTCGTAACCATGTTCCCCTGCACCATAGGTGGCGGCGCTGCTGGCGTACACGAGCGGGATATTGTTGGCTGCGCAAACCTGCCAGATGGCTTCTGAGTAGTTCAGGTTCAGTTCATCGAAAATGAGCACGTCCTGTTCCGTCGTATCGGTGCGGGCACCGAGGTGAAAGACGAAACTGACCTCGCTGGCATGCGCTGGGAACCAGGTCAGGAAATCCCGCCGGTCCATTTTCCGAAGGAACTGCTTGCCCTCTAGGTTGCGGTCTTTGTCCGCATGGGAAAAGTCGTCCACGAGGAGGAGGTCGGTATGACCCTCGTCGTTGAGTTTTCTAAGAAGGCAAGAACCTATGAAGCCTGCGGCTCCGGTGAGGATTATCATAATAGTTGAGTGTTTTGTTTGGGTAGTATCAATGTGCCTCCAACCAGTTCTTCCCCACCCCCATCTCCACCAAAATCGGCACCTTCAAGTTCGGTATCGCCGTGGTCATCAGCTCGTGGATGATGGGCTTCACGGTCTCCAATTCGCCCGTTGGCACATCGAACACCAATTCGTCATGCACCTGCAAAATCATCTTCGTGTCCAGTTTTTTATCCAATAAAGCACGGTGGATGTTTATCATCGCCACCTTGATGAGGTCGGCAGCTGTGCCTTGTATCGGCGTGTTGATGGCCACCCGTTCGGCGTTGCTGCGGGCGAGGGAGTTGCGGCTGTCAATGTCCCGCAGGTAGCGGCGGCGACCGAGCAGGGTCTTCACGTAGCCGTGCTCCCGGGCGCTTTCCACGGTGTCGTCCATGTAGCGTTTCAGGCCATTGTATTGCTGGAAATAGGTGTCAATCAGTTCCTTCGCCTCGCTGCGCTTGATGCCAAGCTGTTGCGATACGTTCGTTGCGCCAGCACCATAAATAATGGAGAAATTAACGGTCTTGGCGTTGCGGCGCATATCGCTCGTCACCTCGTCGTAAGGCACGCCATAGACCCGTGCCGCAGTCGCCCGGTGGATGTCCTGGTTCAGCCGGAACGCTTCTATCATGGCCTCGTCCCCGCTGATTTCGGCGATGATGCGCAGCTCGATTTGCGAGTAGTCGGCACTGAGCAGCAGGTGGTCGGCGTCCCGTGGGATGAAGGCTTCCCGCACCTTCCGGCCCTCCGGCGTCTTGATGGGGATGTTCTGGAGGTTGGGGTTATTGGAGGCGAGGCGGCCTGTGGCGGCCAGCGCCTGGTTGAACGAGGTATGCACCCGGCCCGTGCGGGGGTGTACCTGCAAGGGCAGCGCATCCACGTAGGTTGATTTCAATTTTGACAAGCCCCGGTGCTTCAAAATCTCGGCCACAAAGGGGTGCTCCACTGCCATTTCCGTCAAGATGGCCTCGTCGGTGGAATAGGCGCCGGTCTTCGTTTTTTGCCAGCGGTAGGGCAGTTTCATGCGGTCGAACAGCACCTCGCCAATCTGCTTGGGCGAGGCGATATTGAACTGGAGGCCGGCCAATTTATAGATTTCCAGTTCCAGGTCGGCGATGCTTTTTTCCAGTTCCTTCGAGTAGGCACGCAGCACGTCGCCGTCAATGCGGATGCCCTCGTACTCCATGTCCACGATGACCTTGATGAGCGGTCGCTCCATCGTGTCGTAGAGGTTTTGCAGGCCCTCTTCTTCCTTTAGTTTTGGTTGAAAATAATGCCCCAATTGCAGCGTCACGTCGGCATCCTCGGCGGCGTATTCGGCCACCCGCTCCACTCGGATATCCCGCATGCTGAGTTGTTTCGCCCCTTTTCCGATGAGTGTTTCAATAGAAATTGGCGAATATTTCAGGTAGGTTTCGGCGAGGTAGTCCATGCCGTGGCGCAGTTCCGGCTCCAGCAGGTAGTGGGCTATCATGGTGTCGAACCAGTAGCCCCGCACCTCCACGCCGTAGTTTTTAAACACCACGGCGTCGTATTTGATGTTCTGCCCGACCTTTTCAATCGCCTCATTTTCAAGCACTTGCCTAAACTCCTCGACGATGGCCTGCGCCCCTTCCCGGTCGGCGGGCACGGGCACATACCATGCCTCCTGGGGCGTCACGGCGAAAGACATGCCCACCAGTTCGGCCAGCATTTGGTCAATGCTCGTGGTCTCCGTGTCGAACGAGATGGTTTTCGCTTTGGATAAAACGGCGACCAGTTCCGCCCGTTTCTCCGGGGTATCGGCGAGGTGGTAGGTATGCGGGGTGTTCTCGGCGTTTTTGTCGGCCATCGAATGCGAAGGGATGGGCGGGGCGGCGCTTTTCCGCTCGGCGGGGGCTTCGGCGTCGCCAAACAGGTTGCCCTGTGAACCTGCGGCAGGTGCTTTTGGGGCGGCCTTGGGGGCTGAGTTTGGCGTGCCATCACCGTCGAGTATTTGCGCACCTAAAGTCCTGAATTCCAGCTCTTTGAATATTTCCGTCAACTCCTCCCGGTCGAAGGGGTCGAGGTTGAAATCCTCTTCGTGAAACTCAATGGGCGCCTCAATATCGATGCGGGCGAGTTTTTTGGAGAGCCTTGCTTGCTCCGCAAAATCCCGGAGCTTCTCTTGGTTTTTGCCCTTCACCTTGTCCACGTTTTCGAGCAGGTTTTCCACCGAGCCGAATTCCTTGAGCAGGGTCGCTGCCGTTTTCGGGCCGATGCCGGGCACGCCGGGGATATTGTCCACGGCATCACCTTGCAGGCCGAGGATGTCCACCACTTGGTCCACGTTGTCAATGTCCCAGTTGGCGCAAACCTCTTTTTCACCCCAAATCTCCACCTCGCCGCCAGCCTTGCCGGGTTTGTACATGAAGATATTCGGGCTGACGAGCTGGCCGTAGTCCTTGTCCGGCGTCACCATATATACCTGATAACCAGCTTTTTCCGCTTTCTTCGCAATCGTGCCAATCACGTCGTCCGCCTCGTAGCGGGGCAGCGTGAGGATGGGTATTTTCCAAGCCTTGAGGATTTTCATGATCCACGGCAGGCCGAAGGTGATGCCCTCTGGCTGTGCGTCCCGGTTGGCCTTGTATTCTGGGACCCAATCGTCCCGGAAGGTGCCGCCGGGCAGGTCGAAGCTGACGGCGAGGTGCGTCGGCTTCTGGTTATTGATGAGGTCGGTGAGGGTGCGCACGAAGCCCGTGATGGCGCTCGTGTCCCAGCCCTTGGAATTGATGAGCGGTCGGGTGATGAAGGCGTAGTGCGCCCGATACACGAGGGCGTGGCCGTCGAGGAGGAAAAGGCGTTTGTCGTTGTTTGTCATGGCGGGTGATGGTTAGTTTTAGGGCGGGAAGATAGGTCGTTTGAAAGGAATAAGTGGAAGGTAGGCTCGAATAAATATGCCCGACCTAATGTTCAGCAACTCCAATTAGATGCCTCCGAAGCATTACCTTTGCCCATAAAAAACAATACAACCATGTTCGGAGACCTATTCGGAAACGTACAACAACAGCAAGAGGAAATGCGCAAAAAGCTGGCGACCATCAGCGTCACAGCCGATGCGGGCAACGGTGCTGTCACCGTCACAGCCAATGCCAACCGGGAAATCCTCGACATCACCATAGATAAATCCAAGCTCGACTGGGACGATGTTGAGCAAGTGCAAGACCTCGTGCTCGCCGCCGTGAACAATGCCCTCGAAAAAGCAACGATTAAAGAACAGGCCGAGGCCCAGAAGCTGCTCAGCCAAATGATGCCCCCGGGCATGAGCGGGCTGTTTGGACAGTGATTTTTAAGTTGGCAGCTTGTCCGCCATAGGCGGGTTTGACAGTGGGCAGTGGGCAGTCAGTTCGGCGGTTGTTAAGTCAGTGCAGTGTTGAACGGTAAGAGACTTTTTGACTGCAAAACTGCACACTGCTAACTGTCGAACTGAAAACTCAATAAACAACCTCCGTCAGGAACAACCCATTCGGCGGCACGCTCCAGCTTTTTTTCAGCAGCGATTGTTGTTCGAGGGCTTGGCGAACTTCGTCAATGCTCACTTTTCCCAAGCCCACATTCAGGCACATGCCTACGATGAGCCGCACCATGCCCCGCAGGAAGCGGTTGGCGCTGATATGAAAAACAAGGCGGCGGGCTTTTTCATCAAACACCCATTCCGACCGTAAAAGGGTGCATTCCATGGTGTGCACGTCCGTATTGCTTTTGCAAAATGGCTGAAACTCCTTGTATTGGAGCAGCAAAGCGGCGG
The DNA here is from genome assembly GCA_020848965.1 of Saprospiraceae bacterium. Taxonomy (GTDB): domain Bacteria; phylum Bacteroidota; class Bacteroidia; order Chitinophagales; family Saprospiraceae; genus UBA6168. The sequence goes on along the minus strand of JADLHE010000513.1, from coordinate 9,580 downwards.
CGGCTTGCACATTTTCCAAATCCAATTTATCGAAGAAGGGGAAATGCCAGGTCGTGTCCTCGCCAAACGGGTTTTTATCCAATACGACATGGTACTCGTAACTGCGCCGCACGGCGTCGAAACGGGCATGGGCATCGGGGGCCACCTCGTAAATGGAGCGGATGGCAATGTCGGCGGGCAGTAGCTTGTTCAAGCGGCGAAGGAACTCTTTTGGCAAACTACCCTCCCAATCAAAATGCATGAAATACTGGCTCGCATGCACGCCCGTGTCGGTGCGGCCACAACCTACCACTTCGATGGCACCACCGAGGATGGTCGCCATTGCCTCCTCTATGGCCTGCTGCACGGATGGCGCATTGGGCTGCCGCTGCCAGCCGTTGTAGTTCGTGCCCCGGTAGGCGAGTTCTGAAAAATAGCGCATGGCGGCAAGTTAGGGCATTTCCCAAAAATGAAAATGCACCTGCAAAACTAATTGCAAGTGCATCATGTATTGACTAATTCAAAATTTGCTTAACCTATCACGGAATTGTCTTTTGACAAAGAAGCGCTGTACATCCAAGCAGCCCCAGCTAGCGACAAATCCTTCAGGATACTCATCAAAGCCATTTGGCTCTGCGCAGGGTCAGACATCCCCTTCGCATGTATGAGAATCACGAAGAGCAGTAACAATAACCCCAGTAAAGCCGTTGCCAATTTGTCGTATTTGCCAATAAAAATGCTGACAGCAGCTGCTATCAGGCAAGCACCTGAGACATAAACCATAATGGCGCCGCCGGGAGCCATTGGAGCCATTGCATCAGCACCCATGAAATGCAAAATGCCGAAAATGGCAAAGGGAATAGCGAAAAGATACTTACCCAGTCCAAGAATTGCGTTCATAATTAAACATGTTTAGTTGGTTAACAGATGTTTTGAAAAAAGGATGTAGTTACACCCAATGGCCGAAAGGTATAAACTTAATTTCACCAACCAAACGATTTGCCAAATATTTTTAACAATTGCGAAGCGTTGCAAAGACAATAGCGCCCGCCTTCAACATCTTTCAAAACAAAACCGCCCCGACGAATTGGCATCGTCGGGGCGGTTTACAGTTTTTACCCGCTTTATTCGGCACTAATTTCACGCAGCCCGAAGCATCCCGAATTTGGAACGTTCAAACTTTTCCATGGCATAGGCCTCCGTTACTTTGAACTCCTGAATTTCACGGTCGGATGGCAGTTCGAACATGGCATCCTTCATTACCGCTTCGCAAATGGAGCGCAAGCCCCTAGCGCCCAGCTTGAACTCAAGCGCCTGTTTGGCAATATAATCAATGGCTTCCTGTGTGAAACTGAGCTTGATGCCCTCCAAGTTGAATAGCTTGGTGTATTGCTTCAACAGTGCATTGCGAGGCTCGGTGAGGATGCGGCGCAGTGTTTCGAAATCGAGCGGCTCAAGGTACGTGGCCACGGGAAGGCGGCCCACCAGTTCAGGAATCAATCCAAAACGCTTGAGGTCTTGGTGGTTGACATACTTTATCAGGTTCTCCCTGTCCGACATTTGCGCCAGTGCATCGTCCGATTTGAAGCCGATGACGTGGGTATTCATGCGGCGGGCAATATGCTTCTCGATGCCGTCAAAAGCCCCACCACAGATGAAAAGTATGTTCTGGGTATTCACTTTCACGAGCTTTTGCTCTGGGTGTTTGCGACCTCCCTGCGGCGGCACGCTCACTTCAGTGCCTTCGAGCATCTTCAACATGCCCTGTTGCACCCCCTCTCCCGACACGTCACGGGTGATGCTGGGGTTGTCGCCCTTGCGGGCAATCTTGTCTATTTCATCTATGTAAACAATGCCACGTTCAGCGGCAGACACATTGAAATCGCAAACCTGGAGTAGGCGGCTGAGGATGCTTTCCACGTCTTCTCCCACGTAGCCTGCCTCGGTAAAAACAGTGGCATCCACGATGGCGAACGGCACGTTCAGGAATTTGGCAATGGTCTTGGCCATGAGCGTTTTGCCCGTGCCCGTTTCTCCCACAAAAAGCACGTTGGACTTTTCGATTTCCACATCATCCACGGCCAATTGCCGCAGGCGCTTGTAGTGGTTGTAAACCGCCACGGAAAGCGTTTTCTTGGCCTCATCCTGACCAATCACATAGAGGTCAAGGTGCTTTTTGATGGCCATGGGCGTCAGGTTCTCCGGCAGGTTGAAATCATCGGCCATTTGTGGGGGCGGGGCGGGTTGCTGCGACTGTCCCCCGTGCTGTTGTTTTTTATTGCCGTACAGTTCTTCTTCGATAATATCAACCGCCTGTTCTACACACACCTCACAGATATGCCCTTCCACCCCAGCAATGAGGATAAGGGCTTCAGATTTGTCTTTTCCGCAAAACGAGCAACGATAATTTTGTTTGCTTCGACGCATTTTTACTCAATCTAAATGGTTAAAAGGCTAATGGTCAATAGAAAGGTGCTGTTTCAACTTCCACGAAAGTACTGATTTTTTCGCAAATGTTGCTTAAAATATTAAGCGCCTACCCTCTTAAACTCAAAAGTTCAGGGCCGCAAACCAGCGATCCCTGAACTTTGAGCTTATCGTTGAAATAGCTTACGCTTTTTTCAAGGGCGTACGTTCGAGCACTTCGTCAATCAGGCCGTAGGCCTTGGCCTCTGGCGCTGTCATCCAGTTGTCACGTTCGCAGTCTTTTTCGATGGTTTCATACACTTGGCCAGTATGATGAACCAAAATCTCGTACAAGTCCTTTTGCATGGCCTTGATGAGGCGATAGGTAATCTCCATCTCCGTTACTTGGCCCTGCATGCCGCCCAGCGGTTGGTGAATCATCACACGGGCGTGCTTGAGGGCGCTGCGCTTGCCTGAGGTGCCCGCCGCAAGCAGTACGGCACCCATAGAAGCAGCCAAACCCGTGCATATCGTGCCAATGTCGGGTGAAATGAACTGCATGGTGTCGTAAATGCCAAGGCCAGCCGTTACCGAGCCGCCGGGGCTGTTCACGTACATCATCACGTCACGCTTGTTGTCCGTGGAGTCGAGGAAGAGCAACTGTGCCTGCACGACGTTGGCCACGTAGTCGTTGATGCCAACGCCGAGGAAGATGATGCGGTCCATCATCAAACGAGAGAACACATCGAGGCCGACGATGTTCATCGGGCGCTCTTCGATGACGTTGGGGGTGAAGCCCACGATGTTAGGGATGGTGCGGGCCGTTTTTTCGGCGTACTGCTCCAAGTGCATCGTGCTCATGCCGAGGTGCTTGGTAGCGTACTTGAGGAATTCGTCTTTATGGAACATTATGGTGTGTTTTTTTGGCTGTTGGCCATTGGCTATCGGCCTTTGAAAGCCAGCAGCCAATGGCCAATTACCAATAGCGTACTATTAAACGCCTTTTTCCCAATGTGGTTGAGTTGCGATGAAGATTATTCCTCTTCGTCACCTGCCGCCAAGCCCTGCTTCAACCTCGACTTCTCCTCCTCTTCCTTCATCACGGCGTCGTATTTCGCACGGAGGTCTTCTTCGGAAATAAGGATATTGTTCAGGCCGATATTCTCCTTGATTTTGTAGAACAACTTATCAGCCAGCACATCGCCAGCAAGGCCGTTCACGCTCTCTGGGTCTTCCAGCATGCGCTTCACGACGGGTTCCAGCATTTTGGGGTCGCCATAGCCGCCGAAGTAGCCCATTACCCGGTTGTAGGCCATCTGGCGGATGTCCTCATCGGTCACCTGAATATCATATTTATTGGCCAGCTTGTCCTTGATGAGCGTCCAGCGCATGTCATCGGCAAAATTGTCGTAGTCATCGAGCAGGGCATCAGCCTTTTCCTCATGGCTCACCCGCAGCCAACGCTTGATAAAATCGTTTGGCAACGGCATGGCGTCCCGGTTGAGGTCAATCAGCCTTTGGCGCAGCTCCCGGTACAAAAGCGAATCGGCCTGGCCTTGTTGCGCTCCGCCAAGGCTCTCCGCAATACGGGCTTTGGCCTCCTCCTCATTGTAGATTTCGCCGGGGCCGAACACCTTGTCGTAGAACTCTTGGTTCAGTTCGGCGGGGGCTTGGCGGGTCACCCGCTCGATGGTGCCTTCGTACATATCACCCGTTTCGGTGCCTTCGTCAATATCGGCCTTGGTGAAATTGAGCAGGTATTTCTTCACGAATTCACGGCTCGTGCCTTCCTCTAGTTCAAAAACGTTGAAGCGCAGTTTGTCGCCTTTTTGCTTGCTCTTGATTTCCTCCTTCACAGACCCATCCGCCAAGCGGTTGACGAGCACGGAGAAGGTCGTTTTCCAACCGTCTTCTTTTATGGCGTTGCCATCCAGTTCCACGGCGCTGAAATAGACCATATCGTTATCGGCAATCGGCTCGGCGCTGTCCACCTGCTCGCCGTAGTGCTTGCGGGCTGTTTCGAAGCGCTCGTTGATTTTATCCTCGCCGATTTGTACTTTGTAAAAATCGTAGGTCGTGTTCATGTCAACGCCTTTCAACTCAAAATTGGGTGCCACGCCAAGGTCAAATTTGAAGATATACTCCGACATATTGTCGTAGTCGAAATTGACGGGCGGCTGGCTCAGCGATGGAATCGGCTGGCCCATGAACTGCACTTCCCGGTCCTTTATCACCTCCGAAAGCTCCTTGTGGAGCAGGTCGGTCACGATTTCGGAGAGCAGGCCCTTGCCATACATTTTTTTCAGGAAAGGCGTCGGCGTCTTGCCCTTGCGGAAGCCTTTGATGGCTCCCCTATCCTTCAATTTATTGAGTTCCTTTTTGAAAGTAGGCTCGTAGTCGTCCTTGGCGATGGTAATGGTGAGTACTGCGTTGAGTGCATCAATGTCCTCTCTGACAACAGTTGGCATGGTGTATTTGCTTTTGTTTTTGAAAAAATTCGGTGAGGAGGGCTTTGGGAATTGGGGTTTACAGGGTTCATAAAGTTGATAAGGGTTGATACCCCGCTTACACAAGACAAGTATCAACCCTTATTAACTCGTCATCAACTTTTATCAACCAGAAAAATGTGCGGGTGGAGGGACTCGAACCCCCACGCCTCGCGGCACCAGATCCTAAGTCTGGCGCGTCTACCAATTTCGCCACACCCGCAATCTGTTGATAATCAAGTCAATGCGCCAAGCCTAACGGCAAAAGCGGGCGCAAAGATAAACAGTTTTTGCATTGATGTAATGAAAATAGTCAAAATTGGGATTAAACCATAAAACAAAACCCTTTGGCCAGTTGCTTGACCAAAGGGTTTTGTTTATTTTCGCCTATTCCCTCACACCAACAACCGCATCGGCTCCTCCAAAATTCCCTTTAGGGTTTGCAGGAACTCCGAACCAGTAGCCCCGTCCACCACCCGGTGGTCGCAGGAAAGGGTCACTTTCATCATATTGCCAACCACGATTTGGCCGTCCTTCACGATGGGCTTCTGGATAATGGCACCCACGGCCAAAATACAGGCATCGGGCGGGTTGATGATGCCCGTGAACTCCTCGATGCCGAACATTCCGAGGTTGGAGATAGTGAAAGTGTTACCCGACATCTCGTCCGGTTGCAGCTTTTTGTTGCGAGCCTTTTCGGCGGAGACCTTCACTTCTTGGTTGATGGCCGACAGGGATTTCATATCGGCATGTTTGATAACGGGCACGAGCAAGCCATCCTCCACTGCCACTGCCACACCGATATTGATGTGGTGGTTGTAGCGGATTTTATCGCCCAACCAAGAGGAGTTGATGGCGGGGTGCTTGCGCAATGCCACGGACACCGCCTTGATGACAATATCGTTGAACGAGAGCTTGACCGGAGCGGCCAGTTCATTCAGCTTCGGGCGCATCTCCACAGCCTTGTCCATGTTGATTTCCATGGTCAGGTAGAAGTGCGGCGCACCGTTTTTGCTCTCGCTGAGCCTGCGGGCAATGGTCTTGCGCATCTGGCTCACGGCCTTTTCTTCATAAGCATCGCCACTGGCCGTAAAACTTGGTGCAACCACCGCCGCTGAAGCAGAGGCAGGTGTCGCAACTGGCGCAGCAGTCGGTGCAGTAGCACCACCACTGAGAGCAGCTTCCACGTCCTTGCGGATGATGCGGCCACCATCGCCAGAACCTTGCAGGGCGCTGAGGTCAACCCCAGTTTCCTTGGCAATGCTCTTGGCCAAAGGCGATGCCTTTACCCGACCTTCACTGGCTGCGGGCATAGACTCAGCCACGCTTACCGGAGCTGGAGCAGCCACTGTTTCAGCGGTTTTGGCTTGTCCATTCGGGCTGCCATTGGCAGAAGGTGCAGGGCTTGCGGCAGCACTACCGCCACCAAGCTGCGACTGCCAATCTTCGCCCGGCTTGCCAATAACGGCGATAAGGCCCTCAACCGGCACAATGCCATCCTTCACAGCAATGTGGAGCAGGGTGCCTTCCCAGAGGCTTTCAAAGTCCATTGTTGCCTTGTCGGTCTCGATTTCGGCGAGCAAATCGCCGGGCGATACCTTGTCTCCTTCTTTTTTGTGCCAAGCGACGATGTTTCCTTCGGTCATCGTATCGCTCATGCGGGGCATTTTTATGATTTCAGCCATTATTCAAAGTTTCGAGTTTTGAGTTAGAAGTTACGAGTGGGGAAACTTCGCAAAAATGGGATAATTTCGCTTTTCAAAGTAAAAAGCTGCATTGCGAAGCAGAAAGCGCTGCAAATTTACGCCCTTCAAACAAAGATAGTGTGGCTTGGTTTTGTTTTTTCAAAGTAAAACCTTGGCTTGCCGGATATTAACTCACATGAATTTTTCTTCAAAACTGATAGAACAGTCCGTTGAAGCGTTCGCCAGCCTGCCGGGCATTGGCCGAAAGACGGCGCTGCGGCTTACGCTTCACCTTGTCAATAAGTCGCCAGAGGTAACGCAGCAGTTTGCGGAGGCCATTTCGAAGATGCGCCAACACATCCAGCACTGCTCTATTTGCCACAACCTTAGTGATGAATCCATTTGCAACGTCTGTGCTGACAAGCGCCGTGACCGCTCGCTCATTTGCGTGGTGGAAAGCATCCGGGACGTGATGGCCATTGAGGACACTGCCCAGTACCGGGGCTTGTACCATGTGCTAGGCGGGCTTATCAATCCGTTGGAGGGTGTGGGGCCGGGCGAACTGACGATTGATTCTTTGTTGCACCGCATTGCCCCACAGGAGCAGCCAGAAAGCGAGGTAAAGGAAGTCATACTTGCCATTTCCCCCACCATTGAAGGGGACACAACCATGTTTTATATCACAAAAAAACTGAAAGGAAGCCCGGTGAAGGTCAGCAGCATCGCACGGGGCGTAAGCTTTGGCGGCGAGCTTGAGTATGCCGACGAGGTGACTTTGGGTAGGAGCATCGTGGCCCGGCTACCTTATAAATTAAGCGAATAACTGCCTGTCGTCTGACAAACCTATTCCTCGCTTTCCCAATATTTGGAGATAATCTCGCTCAAAAATTCCTCGTTGAGCGGTTTGTCGTGGTATTCCATGACAAATGGGTTTTCTGCCGCCCGCTTCAGGTCGTTTGGGTTGGCTGAGGTGGACAGCATGACAACCACATTGCCTGCCCGCTGTTCAGGCAGCAGTTTTTCGTACTGCTCCAAGAACTCCCAACCATTCACACGGGGCATGTTGATGTCCAAAAAAATGAGGCTGGGCCTTGGGTGTTCTTCGTTGTAGGTGCCCTTCAAATATTCGAGTGCAGCCTCGGCACTTTGATAAGTTATCACATGCCCAGCAAAGCCACCTTCTTCCAGTACAATGCGGTGATAAACATTGGTTGGGTGGTCGTCGTCAATGAGCATGATGCAATTGAGCGTTTGTTTCATTGGCTATCTGATTTAGTTTTTTTGAAATCGTGAAATGGAAGTTGGAGCCAGTTCCTGGCTGTGATTCGACCCAGATGTTGCCACCATGAATTTCGACTATTTTCCGGCAATGCGCCAAGCCGATGCCAGCCCCTTCGTATTCGTCCTTGGTATGTAGGCGGCCAAAAAGGGCGAACACCTTTTCAAGGTGCTTCACTTCGATGCCGATGCCGTTGTCGGTGACCGTGAAATGGTGTGCCTCCCCTTCATCTGTGTAGGTGATGCTCACCACTGGCGCAACGCCCTGTTTCCTGAACTTGATGGCATTCCCAATCAGGTTTTGCATCAGCATGGAAAACTCGGTTTTATAGCAAGAAATAGTGGGCATATTTACGAAATGTATGGCTGCGCCAGCATTTGTGATGGAATAATTTAAGTCATCCACTATCAATTCCAACAACTCTTGGCAGTTGACCGCCTCCAGCTTTAAGTTCCTGCCGATATGCGAATATTCCAAAATGGCCTGAATAAGGTGCTTCATCCGTTCGGTGGATTTTTGGATATAGCCCATATAAGTTTTGAGGTCGTCGGTCAATTGACCGGAAAGCCGCCGTTCAAGGATGGCCACAAAGCTGGAAATAGTGCGGAGCGGTTCCTGAAGGTCGTGGGAAGAGGCATAGGCAAACTGCTGAAGTTCTTGGTTTTTTTGAGAAAGTTCCTTCGCTTTGGCGTCCAATTCGAGGGTGTAGTTGTGGAGCAGATTGACCGTTTTATAATTCTCCCGCCTGAGTTCCGCCTTTCGCAATGCACCCACTATCATCGCAAACCAGATGGACAACAAGAAGGTAGTGTTGTAAATCACCACCCGCTGCTCCACTTTGTCGAACAGCAAAAACGCCAAACCAGAAAGCATCATGATAAAGCTAATGAAAAAGCTGACCCTGAAAGGCATCCCGAACATTGTAAATGTAAAGACTATCAGTGCCACAACCTCCCAAGTATAGTCATTGGCAGAATAGTACGTTTGTGTAACTCCCGAAAAAACAAGGCTCAGCATGGTCAGCAGCAGTATGACCGAGGAGACCCACGATAAATAGTTGGAAGACTTGCCTTTGTAGCGGCACAAAAGGCCGATTGCCAAGAGGTTGGCCAAAGGCAAAAACAAAAGCCGAAAGCAACTGTCCCAGCCAAAAGGTGTGGCGGTGGGGGTCGGCAGTTTGGAGTAATAGTCGGCGGCGAAATAGAACCTGTCCACGAGGGACAACGCTGTGAAGGTCAGAAACAGAAACACCAAGCCACTTATGGTCGCCTTTTTATTGTACAGAAACAGCCACGATAAGCGCTGCTCATCCGGCCTCTCCAACAGATAATTTTTTACAAAAGACAACATTGGGCATTGTGTTCACAGACAGCGATAAGGCAGGCAAAATGGGAGGGAATATTAGTTGACAGCCAAAATCTGGGGGAAACTTCTGTTTGTTTTTGTTTTGCAATCGCTCCTTACTGTCAAATTCTGTACCAAGCGCACCATCTGTTATTTATTTGTTATCTGAGCACCAACATGCAAACCGAGGCAAAATCGGCCACGCAATGACAGCCATCCGCTTCCGGCCAATTTTTTGCTAATTTTACGGGCTAAAACCTAGACGTATGCGCATCAAGAAAATGGAACTGAAAAACTTCCGTGGCTTCGAAGACCTGACGATTGACTTCCCCGAAGGGGAAAGCGGGCTGGCAATGTTCGTGGGGGTGAATGGGAGTGGGAAGACGAGTGCCTAATTCATT